>JBKHJD010000177.1:0-4964 GCA_046538315.1 Syntrophobacteria bacterium | reverse complement strand
CCAAAAGGCTAATGAATACAACAAATTGTACAAATTCCGAGACGTTTAATTACCCTTTACACACCAATGGGGTCTACTCAACACTGACCCTGGTGACTTTTTTCTTCTGCTTTTCAAGAGAGGTAATCTTCCCATCGAGCACAGATCTGAAGGCCCGGAGCAGCTCGATCTGGGCGTTGTGCAGGTGAACGAAGAAATCGCTGTGTCTCTTTTTTGTCTCTTCCACAACTCTCATACTGAAGCAAAAGGGACAGCAGCACTTTTCACTTTTCTCGGCCTGAGGTTTGGTCTTGCTGGTATCCTCGTTCTGGGTCTTGTTCATTGCTGCCTCCGAAATCGACCAGGAGATGGTGCTCCCGGAGTTGGGCCTTTTGCGGCTCAAGGAGCGCAAAGGCCCTGGGCAGGATGATATTTCTTTTGATATTGCCTATCTTGATGATGAGTTCATCGCCGATCTTGCTCAGCTCGACTTCTTCCTTCGTTGCAAAGGGCAGGTGCAACTTCAAGAGATTGCAGCCGTTCTCCCTGATGAACTCACACGGCCTCTGCGTGAAAAACACGCGGCTGGGATCCTCTCGGCCATAGAGCTCCTGGCCCAGGTTGGCAAGCTTCTGGTAGCCAAGTATTTCGCTCTCGTAAAGCGGAGCCCTGAATATGGGAAGGGGATGAAAGTAGGTCTGGGCCAGCCCGAGATATTCATGCTGGTCTTTCTGCCAGAGCTGAAAGTGGTGATCATGGAAGCCGTCCGGGAAAACCCTGTTGATGATAACGGCATCAATTGCCACCTGGTGCAGATTGAACAGCATGAAGGCCCTCTGGGTCTCCCGCAGGACCATCTTCTCCGGATTGGTCACCAGGCGCACAGAGGTGACTTCAGGGTCGGTCAGCAGGGATTCTATCCCCTGGAGGCGATGAAAGAGCCGTTCGATGTCGGCGAAATATTTGTCCTCCGGCAAGGGCACATCCACCAGTTTCCGCGCCACCGGCCGGACGTAGCCCATAATCTTTCGCTCCAGGCGAAACACCTTCCGCATGTACCATTCCAGGGCCTTTGGCATACTGACAAAACGGATGGATTCGGCTGTGGGGGCGCAATCCAGAATAATGATGTCGTACTGCTGTCCCTGCACGTACCTGTTGATGTAGAGCAGCGCGCTGATCTCCTCCATACCCGGTAGGACCGCCAGCTCCTCTGCCAGGATGTCGTCTATTCCGGAAGCATTGAGCAGGAGGGAGATGTAGTTGTGCACCTCACCCCAGTTCTTGCCTATCTCCTCATGAACATCGAGCTCCTGGATCCACAGCCTCTCACCGATGGCAATGGGCTGGCCCCGGTTCTTGTCCATGAGTGACTGCTCCAGATCAAAGGCATCACTGAGGCTGTGGGCTGGATCCAGGGACATGACCAGGGTCTTGAAGCCCATCTGCGCAGTGACGATGCCAGTGGCTCCGGCAACGCAGGTCTTGCCTACCCCGCCTTTGCCAGCGTAAAGGAGAATCCTCATGGGTATCGCCTCAAAGACAGTATTCTGCCCGTATTCGATACCTTTGTACGTGGCCTTCCTCTAACGGACAGTTTCATATATACACTACCAGAGGCAAAGAAAGATTACCAGGGTGGTACGTAACGATTTTCGAAAGGAATCTGTGCATTGAAGGATCAGATACCGAAGAATTCCCTTGCATTGGCGGTGGTAACCTCTCTGACCTTGATGGGCTCCACCTCCTTGACCCGGCTGAGTTCGTTCAGGGTAGTGATGAGATCCACGGGGGCGGAAGCTCTTCCCCCGTATTCCACAGGCGAGTCGGTTTCCACCAGGATTCTCCCCAGCGGCGCCGCCTTCATTGCATCCTGATGGGCAGTGCTGTAAGCCAGAGCCGGGGTAGCCGAGACGTAGTAGCCGTCTGCGAGAATATTCTCCAGCACATCCAGGGCCCCGCTGTACCAGTGGAACACCGCCTTTTTGATCCCGGCCTCCTTCACCATGAGATGCGTGCGCTGATGCGAGAAACGCGAATGCACAATGACAGGTTTTTCATGCCTCCTGGCCACAACAAGCAGCCTGGAAAAGACCTCCCACTGGAGCTTCTTTTTCGCTTTCGCCTTGTAGTCAAGGCCCACCTCACCCAGGGCCCTGCATTCCGCCAGGTTCGCATCGATGAAGCTGACATTCTCCTCTATAGTCGCCTCAGCGACAGACCACGGGTGGTAGCCGATTGCAGGATGGACCATTTCCGGAAATCGCTCCGCCAGTTCCAGGATGACCCGGTTGGAGTCAACATCCATGCCCACCGCCACAATTCCCTGAATGCCTGCGGCAGCGGCAGCGCGAATCGCCTGCTCCACCTCTCCAACCTCGTTCAGGTGTGAGTGGCTGTCAATCATCATCGTAGTGTTCCGAGTGGGAAATACGCTGACCTGTCCAGTACACAGAGAAGCTCTCCCTGCTCCCCGAGTCCCGAGGGAATACCTTCGTTCTTCGGTTTATCTCCATCGCAGGACAGGGTTGTCTGGGAGACAAAGCACATTTCTTCGCGCTTGCTTTGCAGCGCTCAGTCCCACCCCTTCAGGGCGGGCTCCCGGTTCGAGTCACCGCTTTATCGTGTTCTCTTGGAAAGCCGAGGTTAACGCCGGCATGAAAACTTGCGTTGGAACAAGTGACTGCATCCATGAGGCTGCGATTATGTGCTTTGTCGAGTAGGCAACACTGGCCAAATCCAGATGTTCTTATTGCATCCAATCAAATTCCAGAAGAGCCCGATAACGCTCTCGGTCGAATCCTGCCAAAGCGGGGAACTGCAGAGAGCCTCAATTGTAGGAGCTGGACGGCTCAGAAGTTAAAAAGCTGATCCAGCTCCTCGGGCGGTACATCGAAAACGGTGTTGTGCGGCGGTAGCGGTTCTGTGGTGAAGAATTCCGGCAGCCTGTCATCAGCCGGGGTGAAACCGGCTGCCTGGTTGAATCCCCGTTCTGCTTTGAGTATCTGCTTTGCCCGCTCCTGCCAGTCTTGCAAGCTCAGATCCCAGCCGTAGCGCCCTGCCATCATTCTGGGAACCGCCTCCAGACCCTTGCCGGTATCCAGGAGGGCAAAGGCCGTAAATATGCACAGCCCTGCACAATCCAGGATCATCGTGGCGATCTGCAGGTTCCGGGACAGCTCCACCTGACCCTCAGGCTTCAGGGGATCCACAAAACCGCCCACCTTCAAGATATTGGTTGCCACCGCGTAGCCGGAGGTATGATCGGCGCCCATGGGACTCGTGGCATAGGTGACTCCCACGCCTTTGCAGGCTCGCGGATCGTACGCCGGAAGACCCTGTCGTTTGACCACGGGGACGTGTGAGACCCCGAAGGCCTGTCCGGTCACTGCGGTTCCGCTGCCCAGGATTCGACCGAGGGGAGTGCCCTCGCCTATCTCATGAATGAGCTCGATTGCTCCGGCAGCGTCGCCGAAGGATTTCACGCCGGCATGCATGGCCACACCAATCGCACAGCCGGTCTCGATGGTGTCCAGACCATAGTCATCGCAGAGCCGATCCACCTGAGCAATGGAGTCCAGATCGTCTACACCGCAATTTGCCCCATTGGCCCAGATGGTCTCGTATTCCAGGCCCGAGGTTACATAGTTTTTTTCTCTGTCCATATAGACATTGGAGCACTGGATGATGCAAGTGGAGCAGGCGGAGTGAGTGGTGCTGCCGCCCCGTTCGGTAATGATATCGCGCATGATCTGGCCGTTGATTTTCTCGGCCCCTTTGAAGCGGCCCTCGGTGAAATTGCGAGTGGGAAAGGCCCCTGCCCCGTTGACAATGTTCACAAGCACGTTGGTGCCGTACACGGCGAGACTGCCCTCCGGCCTGGTAACCGGGTGTTCTCTGAGAGTGTCCCTGAAAACCCCCGCTGCCTCTTTGAAGGCCTCCCTGTCCTGATAGCTCACCCCGGGAGCCTCCCTGTCGTCTACCACGACAGCCTTGAGCCCCTTGGAGCCCATCACGGCCCCCATGCCGCCGCGACCGGCGTGGCGGGATGGCTTGCCCCCGGTACTCGTCACCGCCACCGAGGCTGCCGAGAGCTTCATCTCCCCTGCCGGGCCGATGCACATAATCCCTACCTTCTGCCCGTACTTTTCCTGCAGCCGGCCCGCCAGATCGTAGTTTTTGAGCCCCTTGAATTCATCTGCCGGCAAAAGCCGGGCCCCGTCTCTGTTGACCAGAAGGTACGAGAACGTTCCCTCGGGGGCCTTTTCCTCGAGTACGATTCCGGCGATTCCCAGTTTCCCGAGCTTCATGGCCACGTTGCCCCCCACGTTGCTCTCCTTGATGCCGCCGGTCAAAGGACTCTTGCCGCCCACGGAAAGGCGTCCCGAGTTGGGACACATGGTGCCGGAGAGTAGTCCCGGAGCTGCAACCAGCTTGTTCCCGGGGCCCAGGGGATGACAGAGCGCCGGCACCTCACGCGCCACAATGGTGGAAGTCAAGCCGCGTCCCCCCAGTTGGACGTAATCCGCAGCAAGATCCTCCGAGCGGACCATACCTTTTGCCATGTCAACCCTGATCAATTTTCTCATAATAGCACCTCTTCCTCTGATCGTTTACCTGTGCCGGGCTGATGCGGTCTCAAAGTGCTGAACGGACAGACAACCCTGCCTTCCAGCTTAGGAATCCGGCCTGGAGCCTGTCAAGGGAAATCGACTGCCGCCTGCGTCGCCCCTCACCTTCTCCACACTCACTGTGAAATGGACGTGTATGGAAGATGAAATTCGGCTTTCGGAGCCGGCCGCTGGAATCAACAGTCCGGAGGGTAACAGTGCCGGTGTATTCCGGCAAAATCCGCCGGCTAGAAAGGCCACAGGCAACAACCTCCTTTCCTCTGGAATTCCCATTCACACGAGGCCAGTTGGCTTCGGTACACCCTCGCCCGCCTTCGCACTCTGCTCGCCATACGCAGCAGCCACCGCTTGTTG
>JBKHJD010000176.1:0-4984 GCA_046538315.1 Syntrophobacteria bacterium | reverse complement strand
CTCTCGTACTGGTGCAACTTCTCCATAGGCCTTCGCATCCTCTCTGGATCATCCTCTCCCGCAGACAAAGTTTTTCTACTGTTTCAGTGGAGTTATTCCATCAGTGGTTCGTCCTGCACCTTGGACAGTAGCCGTATACCTCGAGCTTGTGACCGGTTACGAGAAAATCGTGGCGTTTCTCCAGCCGCTCCTCCACTTCCTCCATAGCCTCATCGGTGAATTCCACCACTTTCCCGCAGTCCAGACAACGAAGATGACAGTGTTCCGGGTTACCATAGCTGTGCTCGTAGTACTGGTGACCGTTGTCGAAAAAGGCCTTTCGAATCAGACCGCTCTCCAGAAACAAAGGGAGGTTCCGGTAGATGGTAGCTTTGGAAATCTTGGACTCCTGACGACGAAGCACCAAGGCGAGCTGCTCAACGTCAAAGTGATCATGAATGGAAAAAATAGCCTTCAACACCTGCTCTCGCTCCGGGGTGTTCCTGAGACCTCTTCCCCGCACGTACTCCCGGAAAACCTCGACTTCACTTTTCATGCTCCACCCTTATTGAAAGTCCATCGCGATAATAACCACGCATGACCGTGTTGTCAAGGAATGCCTCGCGAACGTCCCTCCACTCCCGCTCCGGACGCCCGGGTCCGTTGTCCGTTGTCCGTTGCCGAAAGCGCTTGCACAAGATATCCGCCGCCTCGATGGCCTCCGGCTCGTAGAGCCTATCCTCGGAGATGGGAGAATTAAGGTAGGGCTAACAAAATAAATTTGAGCAGGCTAACTGTTCGTTTTAGCGATATTAGCCTTCTTCTTTCACTCCCCCCTTTGCAAAGGGGGGCAAGAGGGGATTTCGGAGCGCTTGAAAATCCCCCTATGTCCCCCTTTAAAAAAGGGGGACTTCAAAGCGCCATTTCGTGATTGACTGTCAACACAAGGCTTTCTCCTGGTCAATTGAGTCAAATAGTAACCACCCCCATACCTTTAACGCTCGACCCACCGTGTCATGTGTGGGTAAAAGCCAGCCCTTAGCGGGAGGGGACGAAGGGGAAGGGGAGTGCTTCATTCACCCATTTCCTTAGAAAAGTCAGGCCGTCGAGAGAGAGAAAATTATTGGAAAATCCAAGAAAATTCTCCCCTCGTCTCGCGGGAGGGCGTAAGGGGGAGGGGGATTAGAATCCCTCAATGTAGACAATAATAATCTTGGATTGGCAGGGGTAAATATTGTAATTATGGGAGCCATGAACATCTCCTATGCTCTCAGTTTCGCTCTCATCGGTTTTGCCTCGACCATCGCCCAGATTATCGCCCTGCGGGAGTTGCTCACTGTTTTCTCCGGCAGCGAACTGGCAGTGGCAATCGTTGTCGCTGCCTGGCTGTTCTGGACGGCAGCAGGCAGTATGGCCGGCGGTAAAATATCCCACCGTTTGCACCACCGCCAGGTTTTTTTCGCCTGGCTCCAGACTGCAAGCGGTCTCGTGCTCATCGGCACTGTCTTTCTTTTCAGGATTGCACGCGCTCTGTTCCAGGTAGGCGCCGGCGAGCTGGTTACCCTGGAGCAGATGCTGGCTGCCTCCTTCCTCACCGTAGCCCCATTCTGCCTCACAGCAGGCTTCCTGTTCAGTCTGGCGTGTCTGGTGCTCGCCGCTCGCATGCCTGTTTGGACCAGGTCACCCGGGCTGGTCTACTTTCTCGAGGGACTGGGTGCGGGCATGGGCGGTCTCCTGTTTTGTCTTTTTCTCGTCCACCGATTCAATGTAGTCCAGATCCTCAGTGGTGTCGCCCTCTGCCTCTGGGCTTCGGGCCTGCTGATGAGCCGGGAGATGATGCGTTTTCGCTGGCTCCGTGCCTGCGTTCTCGTTGCTGTTTTCCTTGGCCTGGTCCTTGTCCAGCATCAGAGCCAGCGGCTGAATCTGGAAAGCCGCCAGTGGCAGTGGCCCGATTTTCGCCTCCTTGACTCAGAGGAGACCGCCTACGGCCACATTGTGGTGCTCGCCAGAGAAGAACAGCGATCTTTCTTCGAAAACGGTCTGTGGAACTTCACCGTCCCCGACAGGTTGACTGCCGAGAAGGCGGTACACTTTGCGCTCTTGCAGCATCCCCAGCCCCGCACCGTGCTGCTTATCGGCGGCGGCGTCTCGGGATCCCTGAACCAGTCGCTCCAGCACCCCAGCATCCAGAGAGTCGACTATGTGGAGCTGGACCCCCGGCTCATTGAAATAGCAAAGAGTTATCTTCCGGACGAGGTGACGGCCGCGCTGGACGATCCCCGTGTGGAAGTGCACCATGAGGACGGCCGCCTCTACCTGGCCCGGAGCACCAGGCTCTATGACGTTATCCTGATAAATCTTCCCGAACCTTTTACCGCGCAGCTCAATCGCTTCTACAGCAGGGAATTCCTCCGCCTTGCGGCTGAGAAACTCAACAAACGCGGCATCTGCTTTTTCAGTGCCAGCGGCGCCGAGACAGCCCTCGGCCCGATCCAGGCACGCTACCTCAAGTTGCTCCATCGAACCGCCACGAGTGTCTTTCCATCGGTGGTTGTCTTTCCGGGGCAGACCGTGCGGTTTTTCTGCTCCAATGATACGCGCGTCCTCACCACCGACCCTGAGATCCTTGTCCAGCGGCTGCGGCGCCGGGGGTTGGAGCTTCTCTATGTTCAGGATTACTATATTCTCTGGGATCTTTCCAGACCGCGCCAGCAGAGCTTTATGGAAATGATCGGGCGCGCAGATGAAAGCAGCGTGAACACCGACCTCAATCCCAGGGCCTATTTCTACAACCTGCTCCTCTGGGGTTCGCAATACTCGCCGCTCGTGCTCAAGCTCTTTGGGGCCCTGAGTCAACGGATCATCTGGTACGGTCTCATTGTGCTCTGCGCACTCACCGCAGTTCTGAGCTGGGCACTTCGCCAACGAGAGCCAAGCCCCCGTTTGCTGAAAATGAGAATCCTCTACGCAGTGGGTGTCTTCGGCCTTACTGAAATATCCCTTGAGATCGTCATCGTTTTCGCCTTTCAGATCTTTTTCGGCTACCTCTACTACAAGATCGGCCTGCTTGTGACGTTCTATATGGTAGGTCTTGCCCTGGGGAGTTTCACGCTGAGCTACTATCCCAAGAGGCGAGAGGCGCAGATGAGAGCTCTCATCATCGTTCAGTCAATTCTTGCCCTTTTCTGCCTGGCACTGGCCCTCACCGTTCTCTCCTTCCACAAAGAGCCCGCAGTGCACGAACACTTCCTCTACCGGGAGGCCTTTACCCTCATGAGCCTGGCGGCTGGTTTCCTGGGGGGCACGCATTTCCCTCTGGCCAACCGGCTGTTCGTTGAACAGCGAGACGGGGTGGGCAGAACAGCGGGGTTGATCTATGCGGTCGACCTTCTGGGTTCTTTCCTTGGGTCTCTCACCGTGGGGCTCCTGCTCATACCCATTGCAGGTATTCTCCAGAGCCTGGCCATCCTCGCCGTGGCCAATGTAACTGCCATTCTCCTGCTCGTCGGCTCTCGGGCAGGGCCACTTCTTTCTTCTGCAAGCCCGGGGAACTTCTGACTCACGTCAGCAAAAACTCGTGCACCAGTCTCTTCCAGCCCACTTCGGGTGCACTGCCGAAGACATCGCTGACAGGCTCGCCACCTGTTGCAGCCACCGGCCCGTGCTCTGCCATGATCAACTCGTGCAGCCTGCCCGTCTCATGCTCTATCCAGCCGTCTGCCTCGTCTCCAAAGAGGAGGTTCTTCAGGTTGCCCTTGAGCTTGTCCGGTTCCACCACCAGCAGCCATCCATCGCTGTAGGGGTGCTGATTGCTTGATTGCGGCTCTTGTAGAACCTTGTGGTTGAGGGCCACAACAGTGCCGCTCACCGGTGAGAGCACCTCGGCCTCATTGCCTTCCCGGGCGAGGCTCAAGCACTGCTCGCTCTGCTTCAGTTTCTCACCGAGAGATGGAAGTCGAAACTTGTCCACCGGCCCCACCACTCGCAGGGCAAAGTCATCCAGGCCCAGTCGCACCCGTCCGGCGTGCTCCACCCGGGCCCAGCTGTGACCACGATGGTAGTAATAGCTGTCTGCCACCTTATAGCCCATGACCCTGTGAGCCGCCGGTTGGGCAAGGTGTCCGCTCAGCTCTATTTCCTCCAGACTCTGGTCGAACTCGCAGACGTCACAACGAAAGTCATTTGAGCAGATCTTGTATTGAACCCTCCCTGAGAGCATGTGGCGGCATTCACGCTCCTCTGCGTGCTTGCGCCGCATGCGGTCCCGCCAGCTCTCCTGCTGTTTTTTCACCTTCAGGACTTTTTTCTTGCCGACTGCCCGGGCCATGGCCTTGTCAAACCGGCAGTGAATGCAATCGTAGGCCTGATCACAAAGCTTGAAGTCAATCACCCCTGCTTTCATCCAGATGCATTCGTTTTCCACGATATTGTAGCCCTGGACTTTCGGGGTCCGCGTCCTGGGCTTTTTCGCCTCCATCATATTACATTCTCCTGTCTCGCAGGTTACGATCAAACAATTGCCCGTGGACCTTCACTCCCCCGTCGAAGGCGTCTTCAACGACGGGGAAAAACGGTTCTTGAGTAAAATATTTCTCAAGTTGCGCACCCCAAATCTGCTAGCAGTCAAAGACTTCAAAGCTTCTCCTCCCCCTTGACGGGGGAGGATAAAGGTGGGGATGATACATTAAATAGGAATTCAACCATTCGATGATTCCCCCTCCCCTTCATCCCCTCCCGCGAGGGGAGGGGACTGTGTGTTAGATTGCTGCAAGACCGTTGTGAACCCACTAAATGAATTTCTGCCATCAAAATGATCTGAATCCTTCTGCGACAAAGGCGAGCCCAAGTTCTTGGGTGCGAAACTTGAGAATATTTTATTTTACAGGCATGGAGTTCGAAAGGAAAGCGAAAGGCTTGACGAAACCGCAAAAGTATGAGAGATTGATAAGGTTTAAACTATCGAGGTTACTGGAAAAATTCCGGGGCCAGGTGGATTGTACTCGAC
>JBKHJD010000175.1:0-4984 GCA_046538315.1 Syntrophobacteria bacterium | reverse complement strand
CTTCTGGATAGCGAGGGCATCCCGGGCGCAGGCTTTGAGTCTGGAAAAGGGATTCCTCGGTCGCAAGCTGTCCCCTTACTTCGCCCCGCTGGAGGGAAAACGTATCCGTTGTGAACTCTGTCCACGCTTCTGTGAGGTGGAAGAGGGCCAGAGAGGGTACTGCGGGGTTCGACAAAACATCGATGGGAGCTATTACTCCCTGGTCTATGGCAACCCGTGTGCAGTCCATCTGGATCCTGTCGAGAAAAAGCCGTTTTTCCACGTGCTTCCGTCGAGCCGTTCTTTTTCACTCGCCACTGTGGGTTGCAATCTCGACTGCAAGTTTTGCCAGAATTGGGAAATCTCTCAGGCCCGGCCGGATGAAACACACAACTACCACATGTCTCCGGAACAGGTGGTCCAGTATGCCCGGAAGCACAGGTGTCGATCCATTGCATCCACTTATGTGGAACCCACCATATTCATTGAATACATGATCGACATTGGTCGGTTGGCCAGGAAACAGGGACTGCTAAAGGTAGTGCATTCGAACGGTTTCATCAACTCTGCTCCCCTCAAAGATCTGGGCGAGCATCTGGACGCCGCGTGTATTGATTTGAAAGGCTTCACCGAGAAGTACTACCGGGAGCTCACAGAGGGGTCGCTGGAGCCCGTATTGGAAACAATAAAGTTGCTCAGAGAACTGGGTATCCACACCGAGCTCGTCAACCTGGTGGTTCCGAGCAAAAACGATGATATGGCTCAGGTGAGGGCCATGTGCAGGTGGATCAAAGAGGAAGTCGGGCCTGATGTACCCCTGCACTTCAGCCGATTCTATCCTATCTACAAGCTGAAAAGTCTGCCTCCAACTCCGGTTTCCACGCTGGAGCAAGCTCGAAATACGGCGCTTCGGGAAGGTCTCCATTTCGTTTACATAGGCAATGTCCCGGGCCATCCCGGAGAGCATACTTACTGTCCACAGTGCGGCACCAGGCTTATCCAGCGAACGGGTTACACCGTCAAAGTAGTCCGGTTGCAAGATGGGCGCTGTGGAAATTGCGGGGTACCCATTCCTGGAATCTGGAATCCTCCGCATAGACCGGAAACTCCAGCCTGATGCGCTAGCTTGAGCCTGGAAAAAATAATCCGTACGCGTAACGGCCGCCGTCACCGGGCGGGAAGAGAAGAGCGTTTCCCGTGCGCTCTCGGTGGTCCTGCGGCACTACCTTGACAGTACCCTCCGGGGAGAGTAAGAGGATACTTTGAACATGTGCTGGCTCTTGCTTGTCGTCTTTTTCTGGGTCTTGATGGTTGCCTGGAGCTATATGGTTTTCTACTATGAAGCCGCCAATGGTTCGCACTTGAATACCCTGCGCTCACGCGGCGCTGTATCTGTGCTGGTACTGAAGGGCTTTATCTGGAGCTTGCTCAGTCATACGGTCCTGCTGGTCGCAGCAGCCGCCGCTTTGCATCGCGGGTTCTGGAACCTGCCTTCGGGCCCGGCCAACCGTACCCCGGTGATCTTCGTACACGGTCTGTATCATAACCACACCGCCTGGTACTTTTACCTGCGCTGGTTCCGCAAGTGGGGCCGGCGGCATCTGAAGGCCATGAATCTGAAGGGGAAATTTTCCTCGATCAACGATTATGCCCGCAAGCTGGCCGAAGAGGTTGACCGGGTGCTGGAGCAAACCGGCAGCAACCAGGTGGACCTTGTAGGTCACAGTATGGGTGGTCTGGTGATACGTTCCTATCTGAACAGCGGTGCGGCCAGGGGAAGGGTACGCAGGGTGGTCACCCTGGCAACTCCTCATGCCGGCTCGAAGCTGGCGGTATTCGGCCCGGGTGCAGCAGCGCAAGAAATGGTTCCTGGCAGTCCGTTTCTGGAGTCCCTGAACCGGGACGGTACCCCCACACGCCATGAGGCCCGGGTGTACAGCATTTACAGTATTGTGGACAACATGGTGCTTCCCAACGACTCCGCCAAACTCGCCGGGGAAGGGGTGACATGCCTGGAAACTCAGGCCGTCAATCACCTCGGCCTTCTGTTTTGCAAGAAGACAGGACGTCTGGTCAGAGCGTGTCTGGATGAGCAGTAAGCCACGGGAAAAGGGAATCGGAGGCAGAATGGATCGCTTCCAGTGCGCCGAGTGCGAACAGATTTTCTATCTCGACATGGAAATTGAAGGAATGATGGCCGAGCCGGGGGAGAAGCTGCCCCTCGCCTGTCCTCACTGTGGGCATTCGTGGTCCTTCTACCGGCCGGAAGAAACAGTGAAAGAGATGTGATAGGAGCTTGAGCGATGCCTCCTGCCGAACCCGCCTGGATTGCGCCCGGAGACATCTGTGTGGGGTGCTGAAAGCGTTTTTTGCCAATGAATGCGTAGAGGCCGGTTTAGCCCCAATAGTGTTGAATTACGATGCGATATTCCGGGGACGGTGCGCTTCGCTTGCGCTCAGCACACCCTACCTTTTCTTGTACTCTCATGTAGGGTGTGCCAAGCGGAGCGCGGCACACCTTATCTCAAGGAGGCGAATCTTGCATCGCAGTTCAACTTGTGTGAACGGCATTGGGTTTAGCCCGAACAATGCACCATGGAAGTGGTGCAAAATCCTCCGGAAGCGGTGCGAAATCCCCCTGCCCCCTTTTGCAAAAGGGGGAACGCGCAAGAAAATATGATAATATCGTAAAAACAGTCAGTTAATGTACCGGTGTCAAGTGTGTCTTGAAGTCATCTTTGCGGTGCGGGGGGAGAAAGAATGTCCAGCTGGACACAGAGGTAATAGAGTAAGATACTCGTAGTGGTTTCAGGCTGCGCGGAGGCGTGAAGAGAACCAGTTGATTTTCTCCTCATGGAGGTGGACCATGGCTTCCTGAAAAGCCTTCAGCTTGGGGCAGTCTCGCATGCACAACTCGCGGTCTTCGTTGCGTCTCGGGCATGTGCGACACGGGCTTTCCACGGTTTTGATGATCATCCTGTCGTTGTAATCCATTCTTAATTCACCCCCTCTCACAGTGTAAGGAGGCTGGTCTCATGAAATCCAACTTTTTTTCATTCTAGCAAACGCATTCCTCTGTCAATGAAATTGTCAATGAAAATCACCAGGGGTGCACAGGGATCTGTCATTGGTCTCCTGATCCAGTGATGCTGGTGCTTTTCGTGGTCTGGGTTGTGGCATTTCGGGGCTAACCGGGGGGGGGAAGTAGCATGACACCATGGCAAGAGCAGCTGGCCGAACGCCTGAAGGCTGCCAGAGGTGAAAAACCTGTCGACCTCTTGTTTCGGGGAGCAGAGGTAGTCAACGTTTTTACCGGTGAACTGGTTTCGGTTCCCGTAGCGGTTTTTGATGGAGTGGTGGTAGGCTTTGGGGAGCGGCCTGCCAAAGAGGTTGTTGAACTGGATGGTGCTATTGTCTGCCCGGGATTTATTGACGGCCACATTCACCTGGAGAGCAGCCTGCTCGTGCCGGCAGAATTTGCCAGGGCTGTGCTCGCCCAGGGCACGAGCACAGTGGTGGCTGATCCCCATGAGATCGCAAATGTCGGCGGCATCTCCGGTATCCAGTTCATGCTGGAGGCCAGCGAGCACATTGGACTGGAGGTCTACTTCATGGCTCCTTCCTGCGTCCCGGCTACACCCCTGGAGACGGCAGGGGCCGAATTGAGCGGTGAGGACCTTGCGAGCCTCGCCGAGCATCCCACAGTGCTGGGACTCGCCGAGGTGATGAATTTTCCCGGCGTTGTATCCGGCGAGAGCTCGATGTTGAACAAGCTGGAGCGCTTCAGCGGCAGGGTGGTTGATGGTCACGCTCCCGGGCTCGGAGGGAGTCAGCTGGATGCTTATCTCTGTGCCCGGATCGGCTCCGACCATGAATGCACGCATCTAGCCGAGGCCAGGGAGAAGCTCGGCAAAGGCATGCACATCATGGTGCGAGAGGGCAGTCAGGCCCGCGACCTGGAGGCATTGGTGTCCCTGGTAACACCCCGGACCGCGCATCGGTGTATGCTGGTCAGTGACGACTGCCACCCGGAGGATCTTCTCGAGCACGGACACATGAACCGCATCCTGAAACGGGCGATGGATTTGGGTATGGATCCGGTGACCGCCATCCAGCTTGTTACCCTCAACCCGGCGCGTTACTTTGGATTGCGGGCGCTGGGAGCCGTGGCCCCGGGATACCAGGCGGACATGGTCGTTCTCCGTTCGCTGGAGCGGCTTGAAATTGAGCGAGTGTACAAGAGAGGAAAGCTGGTGGCGGTGGATGGTCGGGTAGACGAGCTTCAGATAGGCACGCCTGAGCACATGACATTCAGCCGCATGAATCTCCAGGAAGTCAGAACCGGAGATATACGAATCCACAGTGAGTCCAGACGGGTCCGGGCGATGGGGATTGCGCCGAACACGCTGGTAACCACCGAGGAGATTGTACCGGTGACAGAACGGCAGGGCGAGGCTGTAGCTGATCCAGACCGGGATTTGTTGAAGGTGGCGGTGATAGAGCGACACCGGGGCACCGGCCGGATTGGTCTGGGATTTGTCTGCGGTCTTGGTCTGCGGCAAGGAGCGCTGGCTTCAACCGTGGCCCATGATTCTCACAATCTACTGGTGATTGGAGCCAGCGATACGGACATGGTAGTTGCTGCCAACAGGCTGAAAGATCTGGGCGGGGGTCTGGTGGTGGTGAGCGGCGGGCAGATCCGGGCGGAGCTCCCGCTGCCGGTTGCAGGTCTTATGTCTGATGTTCCTCTGGAGCATGTGGTGACGCAAAAAAAGCAGGTTGATCACGCCGCCCGGGCCCTGGGGGCACGTCTGGATCAGCCCTTCATGGCCATGTCGTTTCTAGCCCTGCCGGTTATTCCCAGGCTGAAGCTGACAGACCGGGGGCTTGTGGATGTGGAGCGTTTCTGTTATATGGCTCTGTTTGTGTGAGAGGCGAGAAAGGCGGGAAAGGCGAGAGAGGCGAGACAGGCGAGAAAGGCGAGAAAGGCGGGAGAGGCGAGAAA
>JBKHJD010000174.1:0-5022 GCA_046538315.1 Syntrophobacteria bacterium | reverse complement strand
GAACAGAAGTAACGAAAAGGCTGTTTTCAGTAATCACCCTCTCTATCTCCGGGTGCAGGGGGCCGCTGTTGCCGATACAGGTAGTGCACCCGAATCCCACAGGGTAAAAACCGAGTGCCTCGAGGGAAGGCATGAGGCCGGAATCTTCGAGATAACGAAGTACCACTTTCGAGCCCGGAGCAAGAGACGTTTTTACATGCGGAGGAACCCGGAGCCTCCTGTCGACCGCTTTTTTTGCCACAAGTCCGGCTCCAAGCAGGACAAACGGATTTGAAGTGTTGGTACAGGAGGTAATGGCCGCTATTACAATGCTGCCGTCACCGATTTCTCCCTCTGCTCCGTCCAGGGTGACTTTGTACATCCTCCTGCCGCTCGGTCTGGACATCTGCTCCCGGGATGTCCGGCAGCCGGATTCATCGACAAACCTGGAAAGATCCGCCACATCAGAGTCCCGTTCATACCCGCCGTCCAGTACAGCGGTAAAGCTCTCTTTCAAGTTTTTCAAGGCGATTCTGTCCTGCGGCCTGGCGGGACCGGCTACCGACGGCTCAACGCTCGCCAGGTCAAGCTCGAGCACTTCGGTGTATTCCGGATCTTCTTCGCCTGTATAGAAAAGCCCGAGCTTCCTCGTGTAGGCTTCGACTATCTGGGCTTGCTCTTCTCTGCTGGTGAGCTTGAGGTATTCCACTGTCTTTTCATCCACCGGGAAGAAGCCGAGTGTCGCCCCGTACTCCGGGGTCATGTTCGCTACGGTTGCCCTGTCGGGAACCGTGAGATTTTTCATTCCAGGTCCAAAATACTCCACGAATTTGTCTACTACTTTGAACTTCCTGAGAAGTTCTGTAACCGTAAGTACCAGGTCGGTGGCGGTAACCCCTTGAGCAAGCTCACCTGTCATCCTGACGCCGATGACTTCGGGAATCGACATATAATACGGCTGTCCGAGCATCACGGCTTCAGCCTCAACGCCGCCCACCCCCCAGCCGATTACACCGATTCCGTTGATCATCGTGGTGTGCGAGTCGGTACCCACAAGAGTATCTGGGTAGGCTGTGGCTTTTCCGTCGATTTTTTCGGTGCTCACCACCCTACCCAGGTATTCCAGGTTCACCTGGTGGCATATCCCGGAATTCGGGGGGACAACCTTGAAATTGGCAAAACTCCTCTGGGCCCATTTCAGAAGAGAGTATCTTTCATTATTTCTTTTATATTCCTGCGCCACATTCTTACCTAAAGAAGCTGAAGTACCGTAGTAATCGACCTGTACCGAGTGATCGACAATCAATTCCACTGGAACCAGAGGATTGATTTTTCCTGGATCGCCGCCAAGATCGGTGACAGCACTCCTCATGGCCGCAAGATCTACGACAGCCGGCACACCGGTAAAATCCTGCATAAGGACGCGGGCCGGATGATACGGTATTTCAACAGGCTCACTGTATCGTTTCTCCCACCTGGCTATTTTAACCAAATCCTCTTCTTTGACTATCCAGCTATTCAGCTTTCTTAACACGTTTTCAACGATAATTTTGATTGCAAAAGGCAATCTTTCTATATCCGCTATCCCTTTTTCTGCAAGCATGCGAATATCGAACACATTATATTCTTTACTATTGACGAGTATCTTCTTCATGAACTCGCTCGGTACCATGGTTACTCTCTCCTCTTGCTTTGCATTGATGGATAGTCCGATCCAGACTTTTGCAAGTACTATGACAACTGCAGGAAAATTGTCCAGCTATTTGGGGAAAACAGCCATGTGCCGATACGTCGTTGGCCAAGAGCGAGGCCGCCGGCCCGGTTGAAACCGATGACCATACCGCTCGCCTGCGCCCCATCTTTCGAGGAAGATGAGCTGCCTGTTTCAGATCTGAGAAATTCTAACCCCATGCCGGGACAATGTCCACCTGCGGCCAGCGGCCGGGCAAAAACAATGTGGTTCTTTTCTGGTTTCCCAGTCGCTTGCTGTTGTGGCTGGCCTGCATTACAATGCGGCGCATGAAAGAAGCATTCCATAGGCGCTGAGGTATCGGCATCAGGCCCTGACGGCTCATGGCAGGCAGAACACTGATCCAGACACCGCCGCGTGCCACGGCACCGGAAGCCCTGATTATCCTGGGAGCCGTTGGGATATTTGCAATGCAGGGGCTGCTTCTCGATGCCGGCAGTATATGGCCGCTTGCCGGATTGCCGCTCCTTGCCGGGGCAGCCCTTGTCATGAGAGCGGTTCAGCCGCTGCACATCTCCCTCTTCTGCTCTCTCCGGGTCATCCTCCCCTGTGTGCTGCCTCCTATTTCCAGCTGGCCTCTGTACAAGGTTACGCCGCTGCTACTGTATCTCGGGATCGCCCAGGCTGTTCCCTGCCTTCGCAGATCGCTTCTGTGGATGCGCCCTGGCCGGTTGGGCGGTGAGATCCGGCTAGCCATCCTGGTTGTTGTCCCACTGTCAAGCGGTGCGCTTCTTCTGTGGCGTGTGATCTTCGAGCCGGACATGAGCCCATACGTTGCCCATATGGCGGAGATGCCAGCCTGGCTCCTGCCACTTGCGGGTATGGCCTTTGCGACGGTCAATGCTGCGGTGGAAGAGGCGGTTTACCGCGGGATATTTCTCCAGGCCCTTGACAGCGCCTTCGGCGCAGGAACAGCAGCAGTCGTACTTCAGGGGTGCCTTTTTGGTCTGGTGCACTTCTCCGAGGTGGGATTTCCAAAGGGTTTGTCAGGGGTCGTGATGGCCTCCGTCTACGGCTTGATCCTCGGGTTCATCCGGCGCCGCGCCCGGGGTATGCTTGCACCCTGGCTGCTGCACCTGGGAACAGACATTACCATTTTTGCAATCGTTGTGACGTCTCTTTAGCGATACGGAATCACCTCTGGCCGGATTCAATCTGAGTTCCAGAGGCCTTCTCTCGAACATGGAGAAGAGAACAACGAGCAGGCAAACAAATCGATTGTCTACAGTTGATATGAGTTTGCCGACAAAAAGCCGGCCGCCTTCGAAGTATTCATTGGATCTTTACAAGGGTTGCAGGGAGAAAGCAGCAACAATGGTCCGGGCGTCTGCCTGGCAGAAATAGCGAAAAGAAATGGGAACTAGAATTATGTTTTGCTTCACTCCATATTGCCGCCAGAATCTTTCTTTGAAATGGATATTTGTTGACAAATTTTTCCTGGTAGATTATCGTGGCAGTGTTTTTGCTGCTTTTCAGAGAGCAATTTATTGAAAGGAGGAATATCTGATGCTCAAATCATTGACGGAAATGGCTGCAGAAATTGTCAGGTCGCAGGCTTCACATGCTCCAATGGCGCCGGAAGATATGGAAGATGCCCTGAAGAAAACCTTCGAGGCACTCAGACATGTCAAAGAGCGTGAAGAAAGCGGCGAGCAAGTTGTCGAAGCCAAAGAGGAACGGAATGAACTGGCTCAACTCAGGGCCGCTCCCATGAGGTCCATCCGGAGAAACTATGTTATTAACCTTGAAGACGGCACCAAGTACAAGCAGCTTACCGCACGGACACTGGCGAAGTTCGGTCTCACCCCAAAGGAATATCGCAAGAAGTGGGGTTTTGCCGCGAGACAGCCCCTGTCAGCTAAATCGCTTACAGCCAAACGAAGAAAAACCGCCAAAGAACTCAAGCTCGGCGAAAAACTACAAAAGGTCAGGAAGGCAAGAGCCAAGAAGGGCAAATAGCGCAGGCTATGCCCCTGGCTCGGGTGTTCGGGCGTGGTAGTCTAGCATCTTCGCGGATACCTTTTATCAAAAGCCCCTTGCCTGGAGCGTCTTTTTCTCGCCCTTGTCAGGCTGGTGACAAAGCGGCCGATAGTCTGAAAGTAAATCTCGCCATAGCGTTGCAGCATATTGTTATGACGACTGCCTATCGCGAGCATCAGTTCCTTTCTCATTGCTCCTGAGTTTGCCAGGAGAATATCGGCATCCTTGAGGGGAATCAGATCGTCTCCGGGGCTGTGAATAATGAGGGTCGGCTTGCCGATTACCTTGATCTTGCCGAAGTTTACAAAGCCGTCCGCCTCGGAGATTCCCAGCGCACGAGTTGCCACGCCGAGCCGGTCGAGCAGGGGTATGGTCCTGGCAAACGCACTTTCCAGAATGAGGCCCTCCACCTTATCCTGGAAGGCACAGACGACATCAATGGCCGGCGCACTGCCGAGAGACTGGCCCATTACGAAGAGTGGACCCGTTCGCTCCTGTTTCTCGAGCCAGCGGTGCACCGCGGTGAATACGGTGTGGGCGTCAGAGAGCAGAGAGGTGGCTGTAGGGGTCCCGCCGCTGCGTCCGTAGCCCCGATAATCCGCGATCAGAAGACTGAAGCCACGACGATTGTAAAGCGGACCTACGCTATCGTAGTCACTTGCAATCTCTCCATTGCCATGGAATAAAAGGAAATGCGCTTCGGCTGGGTCGTGGAGATGGAACCGGAGACCAACCTCCACCTCCTCGTCTACGGTCACAGAAAAGTCCATAGCCCCCTCGGGTGGATCCCCTCTCCAGTCCTTCCGGGGGCGAAACAGGTATTGCAAAACCTCTGGTCGATCCAGGGCAGAGACGTCTCGACCCGATATCCGCATGAGCAGCTCCTTTTTTTAAAGGGTCCACTTTTCCAATACCACAATCCCGAACGATTTACGAGGGCGCAATGTGTCTCAAAAACAGAAAAGCCAGAGGCGACCAACCCCGTGCAAGGCGGTGCTGAGATCGCGAGGATGAACTGAACCAGCGGGCGCATTCCCAGTCTTGCCGCAGGGCGGGACTGCAGGGAATCTTCAATGTTGAGGGAATCCAGATGAATCCATGAAGGAAGCGGAATCTGTTCTACCCCTCGGACGAACTCAAGGCTACGGTTCCGTGCTGAATGCTGTGGTTGGAGTTCACTTCCCGGAGGAAGAGGCCCTTGCGGTAGAACGGAAAGTAGATCAGGTGCGCAGGACGACACTCGAGCCTGACATCCTTGAGCAGGAGACGACCGCGGCGATTGTACCTGGGCACCAGGGAGAACAGTACCACCC
>JBKHJD010000173.1:0-5028 GCA_046538315.1 Syntrophobacteria bacterium | reverse complement strand
CCTGTTTACTGCTCGATGTGCAATCATTTCGGCAACTGATGTTTCGAGGTGTATGCTGACATCATTCTGGGATACTTTATAAACGTTGGTTTTGGCCTCCTTCCTGATCCGCAGTAATAATGAGGGCTGTCCCAGGTGGGTTCGATTCCCATGCACTTCCGCCACAAGGTTGTACATCAGGCCCCAGGAGGAGTTCTTGGGGCTTTTTTTCTGTCAAGTTGGATTGGGTTCGGGCAAGAAGCCCCCGAGCTCCAGTCCATCTGCATTTTCGGCTCCGGTAGCTTCTGTTTCAATGTGTTTCATTTTGTTGACACTCGAGCGATTATCGCCTATACTTAAGCTTTTAAGTGTAAGGTGCATGTCCACAAGGTTGTTATGGACGAACCACAGTGTAGCGTGGACACTCACCGCATCTTTCGCCCTGGAGAGTCTCTCAATGATCAGTGCGTCATGGATGAGCGCAGGCATTGATGTAAACGAAATCATCGATGCCATACCAGTGGGAATTGCCATTTTGAACACCGAGCTCCAGGTTCAGACAATGAACAGAAGCCTCGAAGCCATGACGGGGCTCTCCCGCGAAGAGGCCTCAGGTGTACCCTGCCCCCACGTGATACGGAGCAACCTCTGCCTGCAAAAGTGTCCGGCAAGGCAGGCCCTGGAGACCGATCAGGCCGTACGCTTCGAAGGAGACATTATCAACCGGGCCCGGCAAAAAATTCCCGTAATGATCCATAGTGCTGCCCTCAAAGGTGTAGAAGGCCAGCGGCTCGGCGTGATCGAAACCATCGAGGACATCTCTCTCGTACGGGAGCTGGACAAAAAAATACACACCGGTCATGACCTGGGCGACCTGGTTGGCCACAGCCCCGAGATGCAGAAACTCTTCGACATCTTGCCCGTGGTATCTCAGACGGATTCATCTGTCCTCATCACTGGTGAGACGGGGACGGGCAAGGACCTCATGGCCCTGGTGATCCATCGGCTGTCCCGCCGCATGGAAGGACCATTTGTCAAGATCAACTGCGGGGCATTCCCTGAAACTCTGCTCGAATCCGAACTATTCGGCCATACTCGCGGCGCCTTCACAGGGGCGGTGCGGGATAAACCCGGCCGTTTTCAACTGGCGGACAACGGCACCGTGTATCTTACGGAAATAGGAGACCTGCCCCTGCCGCTCCAGGTCAAGCTGCTCACCTTTCTCGATGATAAGGATATCATTCCGCTCGGGGGAACCAGGAGCGTCAAAGCTGATGTTCGGGTGATCGCCGCAACCCATCGGGATCTGCATGCCATGGTCCGCCAGGCAACCTTCCGGCAGGACCTCCTTTTTCGTCTCAATGTGGTGCGCCTCGAGGTACCGCCCCTCCGGGATCGCGAGGGGGATATCAGGCTGCTCATGGAGTATTTTTTGAATCAGTTTAACCAACAGTTTCAAAAGAAGATCAGCGGATTCGACCCCAGGGCCATCGACATCCTCAACCGGTATCACTATCCGGGTAACGTCAGAGAACTCAGAAACATCGTGGAATATGCCGCCAATGTGTGCCACAGCGGCAGTATTCAACCCGAACATCTGCCGGAATACCTCAGGCGCGCCCCCGAGGCAGATCTGCATGCTGAAGCCACTGGAACGGCTGGAGGATTCGTGCTGCCGGAAGAAGACCTGCCGCAGCGGGGGGCCTCTCATCTTGATTGGCGCGAGATGGAACGTCGCATGATCACCGAGGCCCTGGTACGATGTCGAGGCAGCCGGACGAAAGCGGCCAAGCTCCTTGGCTGGGGAAGGTCCACCCTGTGGCGAAAAATGAAGCGTTATGATCTTATCTGATTCGCAATGTTTCAAAGAGATTCGTGCGAGTGTTTCATTTCTGTTTTATTTTGTTTTACACCAGAAAAAAACCCAGCTTTTATTCAGCTAAGTATTTGATCGAACTGGGTTTATTTCGTGGCACGGTAATTGCTGAGGTACGATTGGCGGGACAGACAATACTGATTACCATCTGGCACGGTGATGTGGCACCGAGGTTCGACCTGACCAGCGAGGTGCTCATTGTCTCCCTGGACTCCGAGGGCCGTGTGGCTCATCGCAGGACTGTGGTCTTGCCCACGGTATCTGCCGAGGATCTCTGCCACATGACCCTTACCGAAGGCATTACCACAGTGATTTGCGGCGGAATCGAGGAGGAATACTACCAGTACCTGACCTGGAAAAGGGTCAAGGTTATCGACTCGGTGATTGCACCATACGAACTGGCCCTGGAGTTCGCTATTCGCGGCAGGCTCGAACCCGGTGCGAACCTGATGAGACAAGGTTGCCTGGATCAAGTATGAAGAAACTATCGAGGAAATTGCAACGGCTGCTTCCTCGGAGAATCAGGGATTTTCCCGACCATGGTGAGGGGCCTGGGCGTTACAATCTTTTGCGCAGAAATCTCGTTTTCATCATGTGCGCCATGGCCCTGATCCCCCTGGTGCTCATGACGGCCATCAACTATCACCAGTACCAGAGCGCACTCAGAGAGGAGATCTTCACCCCCATCCGCCGCCTGATCAACAGCACGAAGCACAACCTCGATCTCTTCCTGGCTGAGCATGAATCCACCTTGAGACTGCTCATCCGGACCCACACCTTGGAGGAACTGAGCAATCAGCGGCGGCTCGGTTTCCTCTTTCAGAACTTGCAGCAGGAATTCCCCGAGTTTGTTGACCTGGGCTTGATCGACTCCAGCGGCAAGCAGCGGACCTACACCGGCCCCTACGGACTGGGGGGAAGGAACTACAGTGATCAGAGCTGGTTCCGCGAAGTCCAGCTCCGCGGCGTGCACATCAGTGATGTTTTTTTGGGGTACAGGAAGTTTCCCCACTTCGTGATCGCCATCAAAAATAACACTCCCGAAGGTGACTTTTACATGCTGCGAGCCACCATTGATATGGAGAAATTCACCAACCTCATCACCACAATCAGCCCCAGGCCCGGCACCGACATGTTCCTGATCAACCAGGAGGGCATTTTGCAAACGCCGTCCAGATACTACGGCAGTGTTCTGGAAAAGTTCCCCCTGGCGGTGCCGCCCAGAACTCTGGAGCCGGCTATTCAAGAGACCACCAACCCCCAGGGAAATCCCATTCTCCTTGGCTATGCCAGTCTGAGAATGTCCTCCTTCACTCTTATCGTGATCAAGAAGCCAGCGGAGATCATGGGTTCCTGGCTTGCACTCCGGGGGGAGTTGCTGCTCATCTTCATCGTCAGTGCCGTGGTCATCGTTCTTGTGGCCTTGCGCACCTCAAAACTCCTCACGGCTCGCATCCAGCAAGCCGATCAAAAGCGAGAGGCCTATTACGCCGAGATGGAGCATACGGCAAAACTCGCCTCTCTGGGCCGGTTGGCGGCCGGGGTGGCCCATGAGATCAACAACCCCCTGGCAATCATTAACGAGAAGGCCGGCCTGATGAAGGATCTTGTCACCTTCTCGAAGAAGTACCAGGATCGGGAAAAATTTCTTACCCTGATTGACTCCATCCTCAGGTCTGTGGAGCGAGGTCGTGACATCACCCACCGCCTCCTGGGATTTGCCAAACGCATGGATGGCAGGATGGAGACCATCCACCTCAACGAGCTCCTGAAAGAAGTGCTTGGCTTTCTGGAAAAGGAAGCCTTTCATCGCAACATAGCGGTCCACATGGATTTTGCCCCTGACCTGCCAACCATAGACAACGACAGAGGGCAGCTTCAACAGGTCTTTCTCAACGTCATCAACAACGCCTTTGAAGCCGTCGATGACGGAGGCAATATCACCCTTGCCACCCGGCAGAAGGATTCCGAGATGGTGGAGGTTAGCGTTGCTGACGACGGTCGGGGTATGTCACCGGAACAACTCAAACATATCTTTGAACCGTTCTATACGAGCGGCAAAGAACAGGGCACCGGTCTGGGGCTCTCCATTGCCTATGGAATCGTTTCCAAATGCGGTGGAGACATCAAAGTGCACAGCCTCGAGAGCGAAGGTACGACATTCACGGTGGAACTCCCCAGGTGGTGCAAACTAGGCTAGGAGATAAACATGGAAAAGCAGAGGGTACTTCTGGTGGACGACGAGGAGGAATTTGTCTCGGCGCTCTCCGAAAGACTCATGCTGCGCGGAATTCAGGTTGAAACCGCCCTGAACGGGGAAGAGGCCCTGGTCAAACTCTACGACAACCCGGTCGATGTGGTCATCCTGGATGTGATGATGCCGGGGCTGGGTGGACTGGAGGTTCTCAGGCAAATCAAAACTTCGCACCCCGGCACCCAGGTTGTCCTTCTCACCGGCCAGGGATCCACGAAGGAAGGGATCGAAGGTATGCGCCTGGGCGCCTTTGATTATCTGATAAAGCCTGTGGATATCGAGGAACTTTTGGCCAAGATGAGAGAAGCCGTTCAAACAAGGAAAACGGAATGAGCCCATGCGAAACAACCTGGATCACCTCACCAGAGAAAAAGATCTCGCCTTTACGGGTAAGGTGACCGCCGGACTCTCTCATGAGATCAAAAACACCCTCGCTGTCATCAACGAGTCTGTCGGGCTTATGGGTGACCTGCTCGAACAGGTGCCCCACGACGACTCGCCGGCATACCCTCGATTGAAGACCATAGTTGCCAACCTGGAAGACCAGGTTCAGCGCAGCGGGCTCATCGTCAAACGGCTCAACCGCTTCGCCCATAGAATGGACAGACCGCTGGCTTCCGTCGATCTCAATGAGATGGTAGAGGAAATTACCGCCCTGTCTGAGAGATTTGCAAAATTGCAACGCGTGGAACTGAAAGCCGGATACGCCCCGGAGCCTCTGCCGATTGTCACCGATCCGTTTCGCCTTCAGCGAGTGATCTTCAAGTTTATCGAACTTGCGCTCACGTATTCCCCCGCCCAGACGAAAGTAACGGTGGCCTCAGGGCGGTCCGGGGAAAGACTACAGGTGTGTGTCACGGATCAGGGGCCGTCAAGGGTAGATGTGCTGAGAAACCTAGTAGCCGGATCACCCCCTGCG
>JBKHJD010000172.1:0-5037 GCA_046538315.1 Syntrophobacteria bacterium | reverse complement strand
CACAGCACGCATGCCATCCTAAGGTACTGGCGGGGACACGCCAGGTGTAATAAGTGGTTGATTTACCTCCTTTTACACATTCAATCATGCAACCTCGGGTCGCAAATAACGTTACGCATCAGCGGCGCGGCTTGTCTGCGACCACTGATGCGATTGTTCGGCTTCCTGCATATCTGCAAGCCCAAGCTATACTGAAGTTCCCTGTCCAAAACGGCCTATTAGGGAAACAACTTGCTGATATTGTTTAGGGTTTAGAGTAAAAATGAATTCCATACGTTCCCATGTAACTGGCGATTTTTTTCTTGACATGCAAGGCCATGGTTGCTATACATGTTGCCATGTATATCGAGACTGTCCCCAACCGCAACTCCCCGCCGGCAATCTTGCTTCGAGAGGGCTGGCGTGAAGGAAGCAAGGTCCATAAGCGAACCATCGCCAACATCACCCATTGGCCGAAAGAGCAGGTCGAGGCTTTGCGTCGTGTGCTCAAGGGCGAGCTTGTTGTCTCCCCGGAAGAAGCCTTTGCTATCGAACGATCCATCCCTCACGGTCATGTCGAAGCGATTCTTGGCACCATACGGAAACTGGGACTGGACCGGATTATCGCATCGAAGGGTTCCCGGCAGTGCAATTTGGTCCTCGCCATGATTGCCGAGCGTTTGATGTTCCCGTGCTCTAAACTCGCCACCACCAGGCTGTGGCATGACAGCACTCTTGCCGAGGAACTTGGCGTGGCTGATGCCACCGAGAATGATCTGTACGCAGCGCTCGACTGGCTCCTGAGACGACAGCCGCATATTGAGAACAAATTGGCCTCCCGGCATCTCTCCGAGGACTCGATGGTTCTCTACGATGTCACCAGTAGCTACTACGATGGGCGAACATGTCCTTTGGTCCACTTTGGACACAGTAGGGATGGCAAGAAGGGCCGTCCCATCATTGTCTATGGCCTGCTCACAGACAAGGATGGGTGCCCGGTGAGCGTGGAGGTTTACCCCGGGAACACGGCGGACCCGACAACTGTTCCCGATCAAGTGGACAAGCTTCGCAAACGATTTGGTATCGAGCGCGTTGTGCTGGTGGGGGACCGGGGGATGCTCACCCAGACGCAGATTGACAAGCTCAAAGATCATCCGGGTCTGGGCTGGATTTCCGCCCTTCGCTCCAATGCGATCCGTAAGCTCGCTGATCAAGGAGCACTGCAGATGTCTCTTTTCGATGAACGAACCCTTGCCGAGATTCACACTCCGGAGTTTCCCGCAGAGCGCTTGGTCGCATGCTACAACCCCCTGTTGGCCGAAGAGCGGCACCGCAAGAGGGAGGCCCTCCTGGAAGCAACTGAGAAGGATTTGGAGAAAATCGTTCGTGACGTCCGGAGACGCACCAAAAAGCCGTTGGACAAAGTAGCAATCTCTCGGCGGGTGGGAAAGGTGCTCTATCGCTATAAAATGGCAAAGCACTTTTCGATACAAATTGAAGACAGCTCCCTTTCCTACTCCCGAAAGGAGGAGTCGATCAAGAAGGAGTCGGAATTGGACGGAATCTATGTGATCCGGACCAGTGAACCCGAGGAGCGGTTGTCCCCGGAGGATGTGGTGCGCGGCTACAAAAGGCTTTCTCAGGTTGAGCGTGCCTTTCGGTGCATGAAAGGAGTGGAAATCCTGATTCGGCCCATTTTTCATCGTACGGAAGCCCATGTCCGGGCACATATCTTTCTCTGTGTACTCGCCTACTACGTCGAGTACCACATGCGCAAGGCTCTCAAACCTCTTCTTTTTGACGATGAAGAACTTGCCGGCGACCGGATTATTCGAGACCCGGTCGCCCCGGCAACGCCCTCGGCGTCTTCCAAAAGGAAGAAGCGTATTCGTCGCACGGCTGAGGGCTTTGAGGTTCACAGTTTTTGTTCCCTCCTCGGACATCTTGCAACGCGGTGCAGAAATTTCTGCAGGATGAAATCTGAGGCCTCCGATGCCGGCTTTCACCGGGTCACACAACCCACGCCGCTTCAGGAAGCCGCCCTTAGAATGCTTGGGTTGTTCCCAGTAAACGGAAAATAGATTTTTGCAAATATATCCAAAAATCAAAAGGATAGCTGCTTTCAACGCTATGAACTTTGGTCTAAGCGTAGTCTCGAAAATGAATATATGCCAAATCCGGAGGGCGGTCAACAAGGCCTCTTAAAACGAGTTTTCTCCCGGCCTTAATCCACGATGGTGAACCCGCCGGCCTTGGAGTAAAGGATTCGATGGAGCTCTCGATGGGTGAAGTATGGATCGTCGTTTCTCAAGTAAGGCAAGAGTATCTTTTTCCTGCGCAGGAGATCTCTGGAGAGTTCAGCGGTTATGCAATCCGGCCTGTACAGGGCGGCCTTGGCAATAGGCTAGCCGAAGGGATTGATGATTTCGCTCCCCCCCCAGAACCTGTACTCCTTTTGCCCGCATTCCACGGAGACGACCCCGTCCTCGTCCATCGACTCGCTCCGGCGTCTCTCTTCGTGGTATTCCTCGCCCACCCGGTTGGCGCAGATGTTATAGATCCCAAAGATCCTGGAGTAGAATTTATTTATAATGGCCCAGCTCTCTATGTTGGAAAACTCCGTGCCCATGGATCCTTGGGAGCTGTTGAAGATGGTCACGAATATGTCCGCCTTTTGGCAAACCCCCAGATACGGCAGCGAGGGATGCCACAGGTCGTTGCATACGAAAACGGCCACTGTGTAACCGTGGAGTTTGAATACCGGGACCTGCTTGCCCGGGGAGAAGAATTTTCGTTCTTCAAATACCCCGTAATTGGGAAGATTGAGTTTGCGGTAGGCGAACAAGAGATCTCCGTCGACCGCAACCAAGGCGGAGTTGTAAAAGTTCATGGAGGGCGACTCCTCGATAAAACCCACCACCACTGCGGTGCCTTTTGAGGCTGCGGTCAGTGAACGTATTTCCTCTGAGTCCAGGGTCAGGGCGGCTTCGTGGTAGCGTTGGCCCACGAAATAGCCCGTTAGAGCCAGTTCCGGAAATACTATCAACTGAGCGCCCTCTGCTTTCCCTTCAGCAATCTTGTCCAGGATGTCCTGCAGGTTGCTTTTCACGTCCAGCAGCCTAGGCTCAGTCTGATATACGGCCACCTTCATGCTTGTCTCCATTGCTCTGATGCTGACTCATATCGGGTCTTCATAAGGTCCACCATATGGGCCGCCGCCCGTCCCAAGAGGTTCATGGCCAGAGGAAGCGCCAGCTCGGGAATGGGAACAACGCCTTTTTCCTTGTCCAGGGAGGGTAACAGCAAGACGTGGCCGATCGGATACCGGTAAAGGGCTCTTCGCTCGGGCCTGGTCTCCAACGCCTCCTGGGTGATCAGTACCAATCTGGAGTGACGGCAACCGTAAGTCGCCATTTCATCCAACAACTGGGCGGAAAAGCGGCTGCTGGTGGCATCCAGAATGATAAGATTATCGAAACCTGGATTATAATCTGGTCTGAGAAAAGGCAAAAACCATTGCTCTTCAGCATAGAAAGGGGAATTAGGAGCTGATGGTACTACACCAGGCAGGCGAGAGAGGAAGGCGTCCACGCTTTGACCCTGTAAGCATCGGGATTCCCAATCCTTCACAAGCTCTTCGCCGTATTTGGATACCATCCGGTCTCGCTCCTCCAACCGTACGAATTTTTCCTTAACCCTGGAGTCCACGGTGACCAGAGGGCCGTGAACGCTTTCTCCAAACAGGTGGGACTCCATTACCAGACGCCTGGTTTGGTCGAAGCGGTAAACCCATGAAGGTCCGGGTCCGCCGGGCGGTCCTATGAAAAAGGCGGTTTGATAAGAGAGGTTCTCGGATACGGCAAGGGAAAGCGACTC
Source organism: Syntrophobacteria bacterium (assembly GCA_046538315.1). GTDB lineage: Bacteria > Desulfobacterota > Syntrophobacteria > BM002 > BM002 > JBKHJD01. Next base: position 1,182 of record JBKHJD010000172.1, on the reverse strand, counting down.
CCTCAGCGGACTGCTTTCAAGGACAGCCCTGACTGCCGAGGCGCACAGCCGGAAGTGCCGCTCCGCTGTCGACGCTCTGGCCCAGCTTCTTTTTACCCAGGAGCCGATGAACAGGAGGGACATGGCAGCATACAACGCCTCTTCGGTGCAAGGGGCGAAGCCTGAATCCAGGGAAACCCACCCCAAGGGGAGGGCTTCTGCCGAGGCCCAGGAGCACCCTTGCTCCGGCCCGCAATAGAGACTGGGACAAGACCCGGGTCCCGGCAGCTTGGAGAGGAAATCTTCCTCAGGAGGGCGTGCAGCAAGGAAAAAAGTCACCAGGTCCCGGGAGAAATAGTAGGCGAGATCCTCCGGCTGTACCACCCTCACCCCGGCTCCCAAGAGACGGCTCCAATGCGCGGAAAGCGTGGTCGACACCGCATGCGCCCCTCGGTCGAATGGGACCAGGAGCATCTCCCCGTCGTCCGGCACCTGGTAGAAAAGGGCTTGGGAGAGCCTTTCCCGCTCGATCCTGTTCAAGCCGACCAGTGACTCCAGGGGATCAGGCTCCTCTACTGAGTCGGCCAGCCGCCTCATTGATTCGTAATAGGCCGCCTCGTCACCTGAGGCTTCTTTTTCCCAGAGACTGGCGGCTGAGGATCGACCGACCCGGGGTTGAACCTGCTGAAGCCCCCATGCCTCCAGCTCCAGGGCCTCTGCGGCAGGGGTGCGCCCCCTGATCACCGGGGAGCGACCCGCGGTTACGGATTTGGCCCTGTTTCTAGGAAAGTCCTCAGGCGTGCGGCCGTGCGCCAGACCGAAGTGGAAGGCGAAGAGATAATAAAATACGAGGTCCACGAAAGGTTGTAGCTCGTCAGAGACCTTGGGCAGGAGGATCAATCGCTCCGGGTTGAGCTCTTCCATCTCGGCCTGTCCTTTGCCCACGAATCCCGTGGAGACGAAAGGTATCCCTCTTCCGGAGAGCCCTCTCATCACTTCCAGGGCTTCAGAAAGGCGGGCCTCATTAGTGGCGTTCAACATTATGAAGTCCCTGCCCGGGTTCCCTTCCAGGGACTCGTAGAGAATTTCCCTGTAGTCCAGGGAGCGGCCCACAGCGGTCCAGCTGGTTTCTTCCATCTTGTAGGCCGCCTCCAGGCCGGTACCGGTCGAATAGAGCGCATCGATTACCAGCGGGCTTAAAGC
>JBKHJD010000171.1:0-5046 GCA_046538315.1 Syntrophobacteria bacterium | reverse complement strand
GCCCAAAACCTGCAAAGATACGCAAGAAAAGGCCTCCTTGACAAGCGAGCAATATGGGGCAGCGTGCCAAGAAAAGGACTTCATCCCGATCTACCAAAAAGCGAACACCGAACCGTTCTCCCAAGAGAGGTTTCCCGGCTTGGGCAGCAGGAGTAGCCTTTACAATTGCGCTTCTCATGCTGAGCCTTTGGCTTGTGCGCGGGACGTGGTATGAGAACATTTCAGTCCCAGCGTACGAGGAGCAACATACCAATGGATTTTCTGCGCTTGTGAGCAAAGCGGAAGTCGCGATTTATAAAAGCTTGCACGAGCTCGGCGTGCAGCCCTCTCAGGTCCGATTCCGCAAGGTGGTACATCGGTTCGAGCAAGACAAGCAGTGGGATTATGCGGAGCTGGAAGTTTCGCTTCTCCAGGGGCAGAATGTAAACCGGGCGGCGGATGTTTTTGCCAGAAACCTGAGTGCTGTGCCTGGAAGGATCGGCTGGAAGAGTCCCCATAAAACGGACTCGGAGCTCGAGCTCCTGGTCAGAGTAAAGGGGGTTCCCACTCACCGCCTGGTTCTCCACACCAGGCAAAAAAGGTCCCTGGAGAAACCCCTGCCAGCAGCCGTCGCCCAACTTGCCATCGTCATTGACGATCTTGGCTACGACTGGAGGCTGGCGCAACGATTTCTGGACATTGAGGCCCCCCTGTCATTTTCTGTCCTTCCTCATGGTACCTTCAGTGAGAGCATTGCCTGCCGGATTTACCAGACTGGCGGAGAACTGTTGCTCCACCTTCCCATGGAACCAAAAGGGTACCCTCGCGTTGATCCGGGCACCGGAGCCCTGCTGGTGGGCATGACAGATGCACAGCTTGTCCAGACACTCAAGAAAGATTTGGACTCCCTGCCGTATATCGTCGGGGTGAACAATCACATGGGCTCCAGATTTTGCGAATACGAAGAGAAGATGAGACTGATCATGGAGATTCTCAGGGAGCGAGATCTTTATTTTCTGGACAGTAGAACGAGTAGTAAGTCCAAAGCTTACAGCGTAGCCAGGCAGCTTGGCCTTCCTTCCGTAAGGCGGGATGTTTTCCTGGACAACCTGCAGGATGCCGAAGCGATTCGCATTCAGATGAAACGGCTCGTTCACCTGGCTCGGCTGAGAGGCAAGGCCATCGGCATCGCTCATCCCCATGAGGCCACCCTCGGGGTACTCAAGCAGACTATTCCTCGATTACCCGAACAGGGGGTAGAACTGGTAACAGTATCCCAACTCCTGCGGGAATAAATGATACTATCACCCTGAATAGGAGCCACATCCACTGGGGATATCCGCTTAAGAGCCAAAAGCCGGGAGCCGCAACGGAAGAGCCAAGAAACGAGAGCCGATAGCCGAAAGAAGAAAGCCGAAACAGGCGAGATGGGCGGGAAAGGCGGGAAAGGCGAGAAAGGCGGGAAAAGCAGGGTGTGCTGAGCGTTAGCGAAGCACACCGTCTTGAAAGTGTCACATGTCAGCGAAGCGCACCGTAGCTGTAAAGCCGGAAAGGCGGGAGAGGCGAGAAAAGCAAAGGAAAAGAAACGAGAGAAGAGAGCCGAGAGCCGAAAGAACTACTTACCGGCTTTGAGCTATCAGCTATCGCCTATCGCCTTCCGCCTTGCGATTGACACCCGCAGAGTGCGATGATATACACCATGGCGGATGCCGGCGTAGCTCAGAGGTAGAGCAGCTGATTCGTAATCAGCAGGTCGCGGGTTCGAATCCCACCGCCGGCTCCAGTTATTCCAGGACACTATAGCTGGACCTTGCGCCGAATAACCCTTATGTGGGGCGCGCATCTCCAACCGCATCTGGATAGGGCTGAAGGGCGTCCAGGGGTTTTGTTTTTTGCTCGCAAGGATGGATTGGTCCAGGGGTGATTGAGGCATGGTTTGAGGATTTAGCCAGTGATCGGATTCATGAAAGAAAAGCCGGAAGGTGTTTCGCTGGTGTCTCGCTACGGTGTGGCCGTGGGAAGGCTTGCCCTCGGTCTTCTGCTCTGCTTCGCCCCGGCCTGTGGCACTCAGCCGCCCGAGGAGAAAGCCGTTGAGGTCAAATTTCGAGACGTCACCCTGGACCGCGCCGCTGTTTCAAAGATGCTTGCCCTGGTTGCCCCCAGTCACTCGCCTGACGAGGAGCGCGTTTCTCCCGCTTACCGATTCCTGTTTACCTACCTGGCCGAGACTCCGGCCGCAGATCTGGTGACTACAGCGGGACACGGGGACGCAACGTGGCGAATGGAAAAGATTTTTATCCTTGACAATTGCGTGGCCGTGCAGATGAGCGAAGGGCACTACCTGGAAACCTTGTTCTTTACCCGATACGGCGAGGGCTGGCGACTGGCGGCCCGAATCAGGCCGGAACACCACCAGTAAGCTCGTGCAGGCTAGAGGGGCTGGAGAAACTGACTGATAATCGTGTGTTCTCCAGCCGGCGCCGCCAGTAATGGCCTGTCCACCATTTTGCTATCCAGATACTCATTGAGGTGAAAAGCCCTGCCGTCCAGATAGCGAATCTCGCCTCCGCCTGCTCCCAGAAGAGTGATTCCTGCAGCCAGATCCCAGATACGAACGTTTTTCATCAGTGCTGCTTCAGCTCGGCCGGAGGCAACGTAGCACAAGTGAGCGGCGGTACAGCCGAGGCTTCTGATTTTGCCGGGAAAAGTGGCGCGGAAATCGCTGTGAAAACGGGAGTAGGTAAGCAGTACCGATTCGTTACTGGCGGCAACCTCGAGCCCTATCTCAACAGTGATATCGTTTACCATGAGCATCCGTCCTGCCAGGGCCTTGTACAGGTCCTGGCTGACCGGCATGTAGAAGACCCCGAGTGTGGGCCAGAAGTTTTCGAAGAGGGCCAGCGAGATTCCCCAGACGGGGATCCCGGCCTGGAAGTTTGCGGTCCCGTCCAGGGGATCCACAATCCACTGAAAGCCGCGTTCGCCATGGCGGTATTCGGTCTGATCTTCGCCTTCGCCCAGAAGGTGGTGTTCAGGATAGCGCTCGGAAATGCTGGAAAGAATGAGTTCGCGAATGGCAAGTTCGGCTGCGATAACCAGCTCGTCGTCGAATTTTACCCGCGGATCGCCCTGGCCGTAATATCTCAAGGCAAGGGCCCCTGCCTCCCTCGCTAGTGTCTCGGCGAATTGGAGAAAGACATCCAGCTGTTCTTTTTTTTCTGTGATCATGAAGGACCTCCGCCGTTGATGTGCCATCATATTACCACGAGGCACCTGAACCACCAAAGATAAAAGCCGGCAAAGAAAGCAGAGCGGACGGCCGGAAGAAGAAAGGCGAAAAACGAACGAGGCAAGGTGCTACTGGTTGGTCTTGAGGAAGTTTTTCACTTTCTGAGGCGTCTTGCCATTGGCAAGGAGCGCCCGCTTAATGCCCGTGTCCGTATTGAAGACCGGTCTGCGTGCGATCAGCTCCAGGACTTCGGGTGGGGTGATGTGCGAGCGGGCCAGATTCAGGATGAAAGGTCGCGGCGGCTTTGATCTTTGTATAAGCTCCAACAAAACCCGCTTGTCTTTTGGAGTGAGGGCGGCGAGGTCACGGAGCACCCTGCCTCCAGTGCTCAGGAAGACGTTTTTGGTGTCGGCTTCGGAAAGCCGGGTAAAAGCCTTGCGGAAACATTCCCGGGCCTTGTTGCGAACCTCCCGGGACAGGTCCAAATTGGCCATCACTCTTTGAAGCTCCACGAAGGGCAGATAGTCGAGAATTCGGCAGGCAAGCCGGTAGGGTGTAATAGGGTTGTTCAACAGCCGGCGCTTGATGCTGTGACTGGAGTACCATCTGGGAATACGGCTTACTTTTTCTACGAGGAACACGGTGCGGGCGCGGTCAACGATCCGGAGAACTTCAGCCTGGGTGATGTGGGGGTTTTCTAAAAAGGTTTCCAGAACTTCATCGCTGCCGTCGGAAAGCACCTGCTGAAATGCTCTGGGGGGTACGAAGCGGGCGAGGTGCCTCCGCAGCCCGAGCGGCAGGCGAGACCAGTTTTGCATATAGTCCTCTTGCCACGACTCGCCCTGAAAGGCCTGTTCAAGCTGTTGCATTTCAGCACCTTTCCTGCTGGATATGAGCAACAATGCAACCGCGCTCTCCTGGCAATGCTTTTTGTAGCAAGAACTGTGCTGGTATTGGAGGATCGCAAGTAAAAAGTGCCAGGAGATGGTCCCCTGGGCACAAGTGCTGGACCGGAAACGGTTCGGCTGGCCGAACGCAAACTACCCAGAAAGACGAAAACACCAGACACTTGCAACAAGAAACGGACACTACCTGGTTCTTTTCTCCCTTGACAGAAAAAGCCCACTCGGCTACGCTGGGTCCAGTTTCGCTTGGCCGGTCTCGCCAGAAGCTGCCGCCCCGGCGGCGAGCCTGTTGCGTTAACCACAGGGACCTCAAGTCTTTACAGGCATTCCGAGCGAACTACCCTTACGGCGTATTCTCTCCCGGTACGGGGGCACCGGTAACCTCATAATAATCACTCATACTCTGGTTGGCTTTTCACTGGTATCTATCATTTTCTGCGTGGTGATTTCCATGCTGGCAGGTCAGCGAGGTTCAAAAAAGCGGATACGACGATCCGGTTTAACCTTTGCCTTTTGTTGCTCGGAGGATTGGCAAGGCGAGATACAGGCGTTCTTTTTGGCGGAGAAGGTTCTCGATAAAAGGCACATATACCCGAAAAAGCGGTCTAAAGAGAGCCGAGCCTTTCAGGCTACGCTCCAGGCATGATTTGTGGGGGTGAGGGGCACCAGGTGTACAGCGACAGGAGGGTGAGATGAAAATCGCAGCGAAACGGATAGTCACAACCGCGATGCTGGTTGCATTTCTGGTGGTTGTAGGAGCCGGCCCGGCTTTGGCCCAGGGAGAGAGAGTCAATATCAACACAGCCACAGTTGAGGAACTCTGCGTCCTCGAACGTGTGGGGCCGACGTATGCCCAGCGCATTGTTGACTACAGGACTGAGTACGGCTTGTTTCAAAATCCCGAGGACATTATGAAAGTGCGAGGTATCGGGA
>JBKHJD010000004.1:0-22350 GCA_046538315.1 Syntrophobacteria bacterium | reverse complement strand
GCCTTCGGGTGAGCACATGATAGGATGTACCTTGCAGAGCCCTACCTTCTTGTCACTTGCTACCGACTCCAGGGCATCTGTCTTGAGAGCCTCGCCAAGCCCGCAACCCTGGCAGATATATACCCCTAGTTTCTTTTCCATCGGTTACCTCCTACCTGCTCACTATGGTCTGAATAGCCTTGAGCGCCATGCCGGTGGCATGTTGCGTGCAAGAGACAACATCCAGCGGCTTCACCGCACAACCGGTGGCAAACATGCCGCCTTTTTCAAGATCCGAAATCACGAAGCCGTCGGGGTCGTATGTGACATCACCCGGCAATTTGGCATCAGCTGTATTAGGAACCATGCCGGTGGCCAGAACGGCCATCTCAACCTGTTGCTGGATTTTTTCACCCGTCACAGCATTCTCGGCGATGAGCGTGATGTTCTTGCTCCCCGGCTCCTCTTGCACTTCGGCAACCTTGCCTTTTATGAGGAAGATGTTTTCGTCCTCTTTGATCCTCCGGTAGAATTTCTCGTAGCGTTGCCCGGGTGCCCTGATGTCAATGTAAAAGACGTAGATCTTCGCCTCGGGATACTGCTCCCTGACGTAGAGGGCCTGTTTCAGCGATGCCATGCAGCAGATGTAGGAACAGTACGGCAGATGGTTTTCATCTCGCGAGCCGGCGCATTGCACAAAGCCCACGCTGGATATCCCGGCACTGTCAGATGGACGCAGGATCTTTCCCCTGGTGGGCCCGTTGGGCGAAGCAAGGCGTTCCATCATCATGTTGTTGATAACATTTTCATATTGAAACCCGAGATTGTCAATCTTAGAGGCGTCGTAGGGTTTCCACCCGGTTGCCCAGACTATGGAGCCTACCTGGAGAGTCATGGTCTCGGTTGCATGTTCAAGTCTATTGCATCGTACTTGCACGCCTCCAGACAACGCTGGGCGTCTTCCGTGCCGATGATCTCAGGAGAAATGACATAGCGCATGGGAAGGGCCATTTCGTAGGGCAAGTAGGCACCTTTCCTGGTATTCATGTCGAAATTGAACTCATCGGGAATCTCTTCGGTACAGGCCTTGGCACACTCACCGCAGCAGGTACATTTCTCATTTACGTATCGGGGGTTCAGCCTGATGGTGACCTCATAGTTTCCCGGCTTTCCGGAAACGCTTTCGACCTCTGCCAGAGTAAAGAATCTGATTCTGGGATTGTCCTTGATCCTGCGGTAATTTATCTCAAGCCCGCATGTGGGAGGACATAGCTTGGGAAAGTAGTGTCTCAACTGCGCGACCCTGCCGCCAAGGTAGGGATTTTTCTCCACGAGGAACACCTCGTAGCCCACTTCCGCGGCTTCAAGCGTGGCGGTCAACCCGCTAATACCTCCTCCCACAACCAAGATGCTCCCCGCCTTACCAGCATCCTCAGGTCTCTGTGCCTCTGCCATGCTATTCCTCCCTATCGTAGAAAAGGTCCAGGCGCCGCCTGGGCGGCGCCTGGAGGTAACATACATAGTTACGGGGTTACATCCCCACTACCTCTTTGATATCCACCAGGTGAATGATGGGCCTGGTCAGCATGGTGAACTCATCTTTCTCTGCATCATACACAGAGTTTGAGAAAACCTTGCCCCATTTGTCCTCATCCATCTTGGGGAAATCCGTTCGGTAGTAGTACCCCGGCCACCTGGTCTCCTCGCGGTGAAGCTTGTGCCTCGTATGGGCCTCCGCGAGCAGGGTCCGGTGGACGTTCTCCCAGCACCTCATGAGCTCGTGGAGGTTGCGAGCCGCCAGGTGGGGGAGGTCCTCCTTGAGCATCTTCAGCAGATCCAGGGCGATGTTCAGCGTGGTGGCGCTGCAGTTGTACTGGGCACCCCAGCCGGCCACGTACTCGTCCATGATCTTGTTCAGGCGGAAGATAGCCATCTTCGGAGTAATGTAGTGGGGGTTGACCTCTTCCACCGGCAGATCGTACTTCTTGGTTACCGTGCCGAGGGTGGTGTACTTGGAGTGTTCTTCATAGGTCTTGAAAGGTTGGAGGATTTCCTCCTTGAGCTTGTCAACCTCTGCCTGGTCAACCTCACCCATCGCCGGGTTCTCCACCACGTATTTGATCGCCGCCTTGGCCGCGATCCGGCCCTCGGTAAAGGAGCCGGAGGAGAACTTGTGGCTGGAGTTGCCCACGCCGTCACCGGCTGTGAAGAGGCCGTTAACGGTGGTCATGCGGTTGTAGCCCCAGAAGTACTCCCCCTTGGACTCCGCACTCTGGAGATCCTCGGGACCGCTTACCCACGCTCCGGAAGCTCCGGAGTGCGATCCGATGAAGTAGGGCTCGGAGGGCATGATCTCGGAAGATGACTGCTCGGGGAACACATCTTTTGAGGCCCAGAGCACCGCCTGACTGATGGTCATATCCAGAAAGTCTTCCCAGGCCTCGGCCTCGAGTTCCTTCAGCCGCCTCTTCTTGGTCTTCTCATCCGGCGCTTCTTCGGCGATCTTGGCGATGGCCTTGTCCGTATGCATCAGGATGGGCCCGTTGCCCTTCTTGTACATCTCGATCATCATGAGATGGTTCCGGAGGCAGGTGGGAATGGGCTTCACCTTGCCGTACGGAGGCCAGTTGTGTAGTTCTCCTCCTTCAGCCAGGCCTTCGGCCATGTAGTTGAAGCCGTCGGCCGCAGTGGCCGCCGCCTTGAAGAGCAGGAACCACGCTCCCACCGGGCCATAGCCGTCCTTGAACCTGGCCGGGATGAAGACGACCTCCTGCGAACTCATCTCCGCCCCCGCCATAGTGGTCAGGTAGGACGAGGAGCCGGCATTCCAGGGCGGATACCAGGCCCGGCCCAGACCTTCACCGGTCGACCTCGGCCTGAAGATATGCACGGCGCCGCCGGCGACCACCAGGCAGGCCTTGAACTTGAACACGAACATCTGGTAGGGCTCTCTGACGCTGAAACCGATAGCCCCGGCCACCTTCTTCTTGTCGCTTTTGTCCAGCAGGAGCTGAACCACGAAAATGCGCTCGAAAATGTTGTCCATGCCAATCGAGTTCTTGCCGGCCTCGGCGACGATGGCCTTGTAGGACTCTCCGTTGATCATGAGCTGCCAGCGGCCTTCGTGGACGTAGTTGCCCTGCTCGTCTTTCCACAGGGGCAGCCCGAAGCCCTCGAACATGTGGACGCTGCCGTTGACGTGCCTGGAAATATCCATGACCAGATCGTCCCGACACAGTCCCATGAGGTCCTGGCGCACGTAGCTCAGGTAGTCGACCGGGGTGTTTTCGCCCTGGTACTGGTTGATGGCGGAAAGGCCCATGGCCACTGCGCCGCTTCGCTCCATGGCCGCCTTGTCCACCACGGTGACCTGGACGTTGTTCTGCTTTGCCCAGTAGCCAGCCTCAACGCAGGCACCAGATCCCGCCATACCAGCGCCAATAATCAGAAGGTCAGTGGTAACCTCTACAGTCTCAAACTGTTGCATATCTTTTCACCTCCTCTAGTCACCAAGGGTCCACAGCTTGTCAGCTCTCAAGGAAGCCGGCTCTGTGGCCAGAAGCTGGTCGTCCAGGGTACCCGGGCCATAGCCGAAGCCGCCGTCGGGTGGAGCGCTCCCTTCCGGGGTGGTCCGGATGGGGAACTTGAAGCGCTTGATGGTACCACCCCTGAACTTGATGGTCCACATGATGTCCTCGGTTCCTCTCATGGGCATAGCATGGCCCCCCAGCGGGCAAAAGTCCGCATAGCCCCTCACCTCGATGGCCTGGGTCGGGCAGATCTTCACGCAGTTGTAACACTCCCAGCACATATCCGGCTCCATGTTGTAGGCCTTCATGCGCTCCTCATCCAGAACCATGAGATCGTTGGGGCAGATGTACATGCAAGCGGTCTTTTCCCCTCCCTTGCAACCGTCGCATTTTTCATCGATGACAAAACTTGGCATTAGTTCCCTCCTTGAGAATTCTTCGAAAATTCATGTGGTTTTCGACTGCAATTGATCAGCTTGGCTACTTCACCTCCCTTCCTTGAATATCGGTCCAGGTTTGTTCCATTGCCACGGCTCCGCTTTCAGTCAGCCGGATAAGGTTGCCCTCGGTGTGCTGTTTTGACCTGAATCGGGCTTTTTTAAGTTCGCACTTTCACAATTCGCCCCGGGGAAGAAAGCCACCCAGAACATCCGAGAGTGTCCCGCGGGTGTCCTTCCTGCTTGTCTTGAGCTATGAATTTGAAAAAGGGACTGTTGCTCAGCACAAGCGACGATTAGCACCACCCCGGAAGCAAAATGGCATTTTACGAGAGACCAACGCTCAGGTCACCTTTGCCAAGCCGGTTGCTACCATCGGCGCAGACGGGCTTGGGTTTGGACTAGGACAGCTGTAATATGACGAATCCCTTGCCAAGGGCCGCCGCTCATAGAAGAGTGGCTTTGAGGGCACTCTGGCTCAGTGCCCAACCGAGAAAGATTTTGCTAAGAATTTCACGAAGTATTTCTCTTCTACCACTGTACCGCAAATTTGTCAACAATTTTTAGCTATGTACCTTTTCTTGAAAAGAGGTTCCCTTTTCCTATCCTCACCATGCCGTTTGCCACCTTCCAGCAGAGAACTCTCTCACCGGCCCGCAGCTCTTTTTCATTTTTCGCAGCCGAGGGCTCCCTGCCGTTGCCGTCTCCAGTCCTTCAACCCCCAGCACGCTCCATTACCTTCAAGGGCTTTTATCCACGGCTGGCCGGGCACGGACCTCACTTGTGGAGACCTCATAGATCGTCGTTCTCAAAGGTTTCTGAAGGCATTCTGCCTGTTCGCCGGGATCTTGTGAAAAATCGAGCGTAAAAGACATTGACCGGACCCGGGCACTGCGATAGGATTACGCCCGATATGCAAGATCGAAACTGATGGCAAATCGGAGACCTCAGGAAAGGGAACACAATGCCACAATGGAAAACACAAACAGATGACAAGAGGGGGTTGACCGTTCTCAGGCCGGACGATTCATTTCGATTCGCCTGTCATCACGGCCTCGATTGCTTTACCAGATGTTGCCGCGATATCACCATCTTCCTGACGCCCTACGATATCATCCGAATGAAAAACGCCCTTGATATGTCATCGGAGGATTTCCTGGAATCCTATACTGTTTACCTCATAAGCGATACATCCGGCCTGCCCGTTGTCACCCTGAAAATGAACGACGACGAAGAGAGAAGCTGCCCGTTCGTCACCCCCGAAGGCTGTACGATTTACCAGGATCGTCCCTGGTCCTGCCGCATGTACCCCTTGCAGCCTGAAAGCACCAAGATAACCGAGAGCAAAGGCAGGGAATACTACTCTCTCATGGATGTCCCGTTCTGTCAGGGATTGGCCGAAGACAGAGTCTGCACCGTACGAGACTGGTTGGCAGAACAAGGCGTCCCTATCTACCTGGAGATGGAAGGTGCCTTCAAAAAGATCACCATGAACCCGTCTCTTGCCGCGCAGAAAATAACCAACCCGAGGCTCCAGGAGATGTTCTACATGGCCTGTTACGATATTGATCGTTTCAGGCGCTTCGTGTTTGAGAGCAAGTTCCTCCAGACCTTTGACATCGATCAAGAGACCCTGGAAAAGATCAAGAGCGACGATGTCGAGTTGTTCAAATTTGCGATGCGATGGCTCGAATACGGTCTCATCGGGCAGCATATGCTCAAGGTGAAGCCGGAAGTCATGGAGGCCAAGAAAGAGGATCTGGGGATAACATGATAGATCAGGCCTTGATGCACCCTATACCCAACGGGCGATTTAAATTCGCCTGTCACAAGGATGTGCCCTGTTTTACCAGGTGCTGCGCCAAGCTCAGCCTTATTCTGACACCTTATGATGTAGTGAGGCTCAAGAACAGGCTCCAGCTCTCTTCTCAGGTTTTCCTGGACAAATATACGACCTCGTATGTAGATGACGACCATGGGGCCCCTGTGGTCAAACTGAAGATGAACGACGATACTCACCGAAGGTGCCCCTTTGTGACCCCGGACGGCTGTAACGTCTATGAAGACCGGCCCGGGGCCTGCCGCATGTACCCTGTAGGCAGGGCCGCCTCCAAAATTCCCGGAGCGGCCAGGGCAGGAGAATACTACTTCCTGGTAAAGGAATCGCACTGCCTCGGATTCAACGAGGCTACAGAATGGACCGTGGAAGAGTGGATCGAGGACCAGGGCCTCGCTGAATACAATGCCATGAATGACCTTTTCCTGGATATTACTGCGGGTAAACAGGCGAAGATACTAAAAAGGCTCAGCGAGCAGCACCTTGGAATGTACTACATGGCTTGTTACAACCTGGACCAGTTCAGGAGCTTTATCCTATCAACGACGTTTCTGGACAGGTTCGAGCTTCAAGAAGATCTCGTTGCTCGTCTCAAGCTCCATGATGTGGAATTGATGAAGTTCGGCTTTCGCTGGCTGCGATTCGCCTTATTTGGCGAAAAAACCATCACACCCAAACAGTCTGAACCGTAAGTAGGAGTTAGTGTCCGTCCCGAAATTCGTTTTCCCTTCCCCTGGCGGGAGGGGATTAAGGGGAACGATTAACCGGTTGATTTCCTTTTTATTCTATCACCCCCACCTTTATCCTCCCCCATCGAGGGGGAGGAAATTGGGGTATTTCTGGACGGGCACTAGTTGATTGGATAAATCAGTGGTGGAAGCAGCACGTTTTAAAAAAATGATTGAATATCCTGAAATACCACTTGGTCCAATGTTTACTCAGCACTGAAGGCTCACTGATACCTACTTTTTCAAAGCAGTTACTCTATAATATCGTCTTTTAATGCATCCTGAGACCATACCGGAAGGGGCATACACCTGCCGGTGTCTGGATCCAGGCGGCATCGATAGGAAGCTCTGGTCTGTTGCTGTGCCCACATATGCTCCCAGCCGTGGACGAAATAAGGACACTCGTCATTGAAACACACGTAAAAGAATTCGTAAGGCCAGGTTGATTGCGTTGGAATTTTCCATTTTTTCATCTTTTTTGCACAATGTGGACATACAGGAACTGTTTTCTCTGTCACCGTTTACTCTCCTTTCACAAAAATTATTTATGCATTGAAAAACAAATCCAGCATATAGGAGATGCAACCCGAAAGCTGAACTTGACCCCGTTGTTGCAGAACGTTGCCGAGGGGAGATGGAGCTCTTCTTTTGCGGCTACTTTGTTAATATGTTCGCCTCTGTCTGATTGAGGAATACTCCGTTAGTGCATTTCTGAATCGCAGAGTAAAAACATTTATATCAACCTTCCGGCGCGAACTCACGGCCAATTTCGGTAGCCCTTTATGCAACAGCGGGGTTGACACTACCGAATTCAGGTATTATATAGTAACTTCAAATGAAAGGATAGACATGACCCGCATTGTTGAAGAGAAACGTCCCCGTGATCACTACAAGGCAACGGTTGAAAATGGTTCTCTGGTAATGAAGCCTTATTGCGCCTGCGGTAATCTGCTCGACGAGGACTATCTCTGCGAGAAGTGTAACAGGCGCTGCCACTGCACCGAAATACTCTGTGACACGCACGCCACCCTTGAACTGGTCAAGCGCTACATCAGGCAATCGCCCCAGTTTGCCGCTTTTAGAGCCAAACTCGCCTCCGAGGCCTGACAAGCAGCCAAGCTCGATGATCTCCCTTTAGAATGGAGGGGCTTGAAGACTTTCAAGCTCCTCCACGGCAGCATCAATCATTTTTTCCCCTCCGATTCTCTCCCGGGCGGCAAGCAGGCGGGGCAGGGCCTCGACCTTACCGAATTTCCCTAGAGCTCCTCCGGCCCAGTTCACAATGTGGTGACTGTGATGATCGAGGAGACTCATGAGGAAATCGTACGAGGCGGAAACGCGAATGTTGCCGAGCACGGCAACAACTCCGGTCTTGATAGGATCGAATATTGTATCCCTGGCAAAGGCCTCCCGGATATGCGGGATAGCCTCTTCGCCCATCTCCTCCAGGTAATGGAGGCTTGCCCCGGAAGAGAACGCGTAGCCGAACATTGATACGTCAATCAGAGAGCGGATGGACAGTTTCGTTTTGTAGCGGGAAAGAATCTCCGGTACAAAAAGACCGGCCCAGCAGTAGCGACAGGCCAGGGGCAAAAGGTAGGGTATAGCCTCCGGACCCGACTTTTTGAGCCGATGCACGGTCTTCTCCAGTGCCTGTCTGCGCACTTCATAGCCTCTGTCGTGCTTCTCGGGAAACCGCTCCGTATCATCAGCCGTTTGGAGCTCTTCGACCAGTTCGACGATCGCCGGGTTCTCGTCCTCCGGGTAGCGGTTACGGTAGTCTCTGGATTTCAGTGCAATCCAGTACTTCTGCAACCACGTCGTGGGAGGATAGTAGTACGACAAGGCGGGCTTTTCCACCTCCGCATCCCGGTACCGCCCGTGTTCGATGAAGTATGCCTTTTCCTCCTTGGCAACCTCCCAGCGGCGTTTGCAGATCTCGACGGCCTCGTCGCAATCCCGGGCATACATATGACTGGTTGCAACAATATCATACAATCTGTCTTCATTTGGGTAAGTGTTCAGAAGCCTGGAAGCAGCCTGGATCGCTTCGTCGTATTTCCCGCCGCCAAGCAGACGGAAAGCCTCTTCTATACTGGTGATCAGCCTCTGTTGCTCTTTTTCCTTTTCCCGGAGCCTGGCAACCTCCTCCGCCCCCAACACCAGCCCGGCCTCCTCGTGCTTGCGCAGGCAGCACCGTTTGTACTTCTTACCCGAGCCGCACGGGCAGGGATCGTTTCTGCCAACCTTGCGAAGTTCCACCTGCTCTGCCGCGGCCTTCTCGCTCTGGGCCTGCGCCAGTAACGTGTCGCGCATCTGGAAGAGCTTCTCTCTGCTTATACCGGCCCTTTCTGCAATCGCATCGGGATCGCCGCCCTGAATGAGTTCCAGTACAGGCTGGAGCTCGGCTTCTGAAATGGTCCCAAAGGGGCCTGAATTACTCATACGAATGTCCCTCCGGTCAAAAGTTACTTTTTTCCCTTGCGGCTGCTAGATCTTCTCGAAAAATTCGATGCACGCCTGGGCAAAGCCCGCTGCGTAAGATTCAAAGTCAAAGCCTTTCACCCCCAGATACCTGTTCAGTACTTCAGCCCGGAATATGTCCCAGAACGTGGGAATACCTTTGGCCCGGTAAATGGCGGCAAGCTCATCATAGTCGGCCTCGCAGCGAGCAAAATCGTAGCCTTTCTCATACCCTGCGGCAAACCACTTTTCATTGTACTTTCCGGTCTGCTGCTCCATCATCTCCAATCCCTTCCCGGGCATCCATGCCAGGCACCGGGTATCCACCCTATTCCAACATTCTCCCCCGAACAACCGGTACAAGGCTCGACACATTGCTCCATGTTCTCAAGTAAGACCCGGCTTACTGCACAGACCGGCTGAGGGGCCCAGCCAGAACTCTAGGATATGGGCGGGCTCTGGTCAAGAGGAACTCGGTTCCAGAGTCTCCATCAGAGCAATGACCTCCCTGTCGTCGAGGTCGCGCCAGTACCTGTAGGCATCTGCTACAGCGAAGATGGGCAACCTGCTCACATCAGGGCATACCACCTCCTCCGCCAGAGAGGACAGCCGCCGGTAGGCACCCATGGAGGAGGTGGGTACGGCAACGACCACGGCAGCCGCTCGGTGTTTTTCGACCACCCGGACTGCGGCCTCCATGGTAAAACCAGAGGCCAGGCCGTCATCGACCAGGATGACCGTTCGGCCCTCGAGCTCGGGAAGCTTGGCTCTTTCCCCGTACAAGGCTAACCTATCACGAATACTTCTCAGTGCCTTTTCTTTCTGTCCGGCTATTACCCCGGAGCTGAGGGCGAATTTGCGAACCAGGCCTTCGTTGAGAAGCACTGTACCATCGGAAGCGACCGAGCCGAAACCCGCCTCCGGTTGCTCCGGAATCTGGAGCTTTCTCACCACAATTACATATAAAAGAGAGCCAAGCCTGCGGGCAATGGGAACCCCCACCGCCACACCGCCGTTCGGTATAGCCAGAAGTACGGGATCAGCCGCCAGATAGCGTGCCAGTTTCCCGGCCAGCACCGAACCAGCCTCATCGCGGTCGGCATACCGAGGCCCTTCCCAATACATCTCCATGGTAAAGACCTTGCAGGTGAAAATTTCTCTTAACGCTGTTGATGTAGTATTTGGAACAACAAAGGTACGGTGCGCCGCGCTCCGCTTGGCACACCCTACATGAGGGTAGAACAAAACGTAGGGTGTGCTGAGCGCAAGCGAAGCACACCGTCTCCATAGTGGTCACATGGAAAATTCAACAGTAGTGGCGTTCGCCCGGGGCAACCTCTTTCCATTCGCCTCCTCGCCACAGAAAGATCTGGCCGCCCTCTTTGTCTTCCGATGAGCCGCAGGCACCATATATGCGTATCACGCCCTTTTTCATCCCATCTGCCACCCACCACCCGACGTCGCCTTCGATGATGATTTCGCCTCCGAGCATCCTTTTGCCAATGATGTGCCCCACATTGCCTTTGACCCGTATCAGACCGCCGCACATATCGTGACCGATCCAGTTTCTGGCATTGCCTTCGATGGTTATCTTCCCCCCCTGCATTGATGTGCCGACGTGGTTACCCGGATGTCCCCTGAACAGAATCTCGCCGCCTCGCATGTTCACTCCAAGATAATAGGCTCGATCACCGAGAATGGTGAGCGCTCCCCGTGGATGTCGATACCCCAATCCGGACAGCGTTCCAGGGTAGAGAGACAGGTCGAGCACGAGCAGGTCACCCTCGCCGATGATCGCATGGTACGCACCGGAGATAAAAAACCCGATGAGCGCCCCTCTCATCCATTTCGGCAGGACTTCACCGAAAAGCCGCCGCACCTCTTGCATATTCAGGGCGTATTCTTCAGCGATTCTCTCGCCGAAAAGGAAGACCTTCTCCCCGGCTTCCAGGCGCCATCCCGGCATTTTTCTGACCCAGCCGCGGTATTCCCTGGCGACGTCTTCGAGCTTGTCGTAGTCGTCTTCAATAATGTGCTCGTATCTCTTTCTTCTCTGCCTCCTGGCAGTACTGTCAGGGCTGCATGGAAGGAGCCCGGGGTGATTCTTCAAAAGTCTTCTAATCGCTCGCATAGGCTTTCGCAAATGTTTTACCCACCGCTATGCGGGGAATATCTTCTTCCCGGGTAATTTCCACAAAGGTTACAGAAGGAGGGAGTGTCTCTTGGAAGTAGCGATAGTTGTCCCTGAATCTATCAACAAATTGGTTCTGGGTGCTGAGCCAGATAATGGTGACCCTTCCTTTTATGTTAGCCAGGTATGCGCCGACCTGGCGCAGGTTGTCGATACCCGCATCTGTTATCAAGATATAATCTTTGGCGCCGGCACCCAGTTTGCTCACGTAGTCATGAAAGTCATCCAGGTGAAGGGTTGTTCCATACCCCTGGTACATTTTCAGCATCTCATAGATCTTCTGCTTGTTTCTGGTCAGGCCAAGATCAACGTTCACATTGGAAAAGTTTACGACACCAACTCTTGCGCCGAGTTGCAGGTAGTTATGGGCAACGGCAAACGCACCAAGGACGGCATAGGAGACAACCCCGTCCGGGTTGGGCATGCTTCCCGAGGAATCTATAACAAGGACCGCATCCGGAACCGAAACCTGCCCGTACCTTTCAAACTCGGCCAGTTCGTATTTTTTCGCCAGAGACGGCAGAATCTTGCCGTAACTTTCAACCGGATTGAGGGTATCAATACCGTCGTCCAGCTCGAAATCCACTATCTGATCAGGATAGAGGGATCCCTTCCGGATGAGGGACTCTACAAAGATAGAGTAGCGGCTGCATCTGTTTGCGTACCACTCCACCTCAGGCCTCGTCAGTTGCTGGACCAGCTGCTTCGTTCCCGGGCTGATTCCCACGCCTCCTGACGGACGCTCTGGCAGCATCCCCCCGGGATCCCCGAGATCGTCGAGGAGTTCCGAGGCTATTCTCTGGTATTCCTGCGGCATCACCTCTCCGGCAACCTCCCGCATGGCCCGGCGAATGTCCTCGCTGCGAAAATCCCCAAAGGAAAAGAACATGAACGGCAGCTCCATTTTTCCCTCAAGCAAATCCTCTACAATCTTTGCAAACCGCCGTATATTGCCCTTGAGCTGAACCTTGCTCAGGTCAAGAAAATCTATGGCGCGAAGACTTGTTGTCCTCTGTTCCAGTTCCCTGCTTAGGACGGTACCACCAAAATCTACCCCCGTCACCCTCGTGTAAAACGCCCGCAAGAGGTTGTCAACCTTGCTCGTCGGCGGCAGTTCCCGGAAGGCCTGCGCCACCTGTTCCAATCCCCGGTTAACCACCAGGTCCAGGTTCACTACAACGTCGTCGAAGAAGTTTCTGATCTCATCTTTGCCCTCTGCGTCTCCCAGCCAGTGTTGTTCCAGAATAAGGGTTCTCACATCGTAGGGATGTTTGGCCCAGTGATTCAATTCGTGGTGAAAGACACCGAGCAGGGCCTCTTCGCTGAATTTCTCGACGAGTCCCTCCCCGAGCAGTATCCTGTACCTGGAACGAGAAAACGCTATCTCGATCGTTTCAATCCGGGCGGGTTCCAGTCTGGTAATGGGAGGGTAGTAGAGATCCTTCCTTGCCTGCTGAAAGATCGGCTTGACTTTATCTAACCACTGCTCATCCATGGAGGTCTCTGCGAAGCGCCAGGCGCTTAGGCCTCAGCAACAATCTAACTTGTTCCCATCCGGAAACTCTTTTTCCCTTCCCTAGGCGGGAGGGGATGAAGGGGAGGGGGAATGATTCACTGGTTGATTTCCTGTTTATTTTCTCGCCCCCACCTTTATCCTCCCCTCTCTAGGGGGAGGAAATAGCAGTATTTCCGGCGGTTTGGTAAAAATATACTGAACATCGAACATTGAACGTCCAACGTCCAACTTCGAATAAAAAACAAACATCCCGCACCGAAGATTCATCCACGCAAGGCCTGATTTTTTCAGCAATTTGGTCGAGAAATCTTCACTGATTCTTCTGTTTCCTCATGTTCTCCTATTCAATATTCGATGTTGGATGTTCTATGTTCATTTTTTTTCTTGAAAAAACACTCATGCAAGCCCGCGTACGAGACTCTTGAAAAAGGGATGACCGATTTCCCGGGACAACTTTGCCAGGGTCGCCGCATCATCCCTTTGCAGGGCCACGTAGGCCTCCACCTGATAATCCTTATGCTCCTCCCACCTTTTTTTGCCCTGCCTCAGGGCATCGGCAACCGCGTACCAGTCGTCCGAGGAGTCTTTTTCAACCTCTCTGACCTCACCGCGTTTTTTATCGCTTATTCCCGTCCTGTGCCAGATGACAAAAGGCATGATCGCCGTGATATGCTCCAGGGTCACCTCGCTTTCGCACGTCATCCAGGCCAGGGCTTTGGCGTATCTAAGGAGACTCTGCTCCGCCCGATTTGAAATGCTGTACAGATCCGAGCAGAGGTAGTTCTGGTAATGGCATCCGTCACATCGGGAAAACTCCTTCTTCAAGCTGTAGTGACAGGCAATCTCCTGGCCGACGTAGTCGAGAAAGAGTTCGGCGTCCTCTGCAAGCATCATTGCGTTGATCTCGTGGCGGATGATCTCTACTTCCTCGCTTCTGGGAATGCCCAGGGCGATTCCTTCACCCCTGAACCTGATCTCCAGTTTCTCTTTGAACTCCTCAGCCCTGAGTTTGAGGTACGCTGTCACCTCGGCAGCAGAGCCGGTATCATTGTTGTGCATAATGTATTGGATCAGGTTCTCACTGAGATCGCGGTCTTGCAAAATTTCCTCGTCGATGCCTCTTCTGATGATCCTCTTTCGCACCGGATGCGAAGAGGCGGTCTCCACCCCCAGATCGAACCTGTCCAGAAGTGGAGCGATCACTTTGGTCGCACCAATATCCTGATAATTTACAGTGGCAAAAAATGTCTTTCCTGACTGCAGTATCAAGGTTTCACCTCGATAGCTCCAGATGTTTCTGTCCACTTCATTGAGGAGCATGTTCTGTTTGCCGACAGGCAGCCGATTTATCTCATCTATGATAACTACCGGCGAGAATGGAATAATTTTCCATCTTACCAGCTCTCTTCCTTCTTTTTCCAGGGCGCCCAGGTCCAGGGTGGCCTTCATTTTTTCTTCGGTTTGCTCCGGATGGGCATGGATGGTGGTGCTCTGAATGAACTCCAACGGCAGGCCCTTGACCAGGCTGGAGATTCTCTCGCTCGAACTGGTTTTGCCGCTGCCGTATTCGCCAAAAACGATCTCCTTACCGTCAAGCAGCAAGTTCAGGATATCAAAAAGCACTATCGGCACATATTTCCTGTCTCCAATTTCGAACAGTTCGTCGCCAAGATAGAAACGATCCCCGATCAACTCGTAGAGGCTGTGTACTTTTTCCTGGAGCTCCGTCATGCTGTACCCGTTCGGACGATACTTTACGGTCGCCACAACAACCGAGATGGTGGAACATATTTTAAAAACTGTAAAATTTTGGAATTCCAGATTCAATACCAAACGGCCACGTCCCGCCGGTTCCCATTTGTGCTTGGGATGTGGTAAGCTCAAGGGCAAGAAGAATTGCTGTGGGTGAAATCCGCAAAAAACCATGAAAAGGAGGTGTCGCCTTGGCACAACCTCTCGTATATGGGGAACTCGTTGATTTTCTCAGCGGACGGACCGTTCCAGATACCGAAGACGAAAGGTATCGGCAAAAAATCGCCAGGTTTCTGGTGGAAAAGAAAGGATATCTCAAGACCGATATTCAGGTCCAGCGCGAGCTGCCCCTGCGGGTAGATGAAAACAGTTGCGTAGTCAGAGTGGACTTCAGCATTGTCCTCGAAGAAAAAGTCGTGCTGATTGTGCGATTTGCCCCGGGCTCGGTGGTGTCACGGGAACGCCCGACCCTTGCTGCAGCGCGGCTCCTGGAGCCGTATGCAACCCCGTTTGCCGTCGCTACCAATGGCACGGAGGCGCATATCCTCGATACCACCTCCGGTGAGGTCATCGGCCAGGGATTCGATGCTATCCCTTCGAAGGCCGAGCTCACGGACCGGCTTTCGGAGCTGGAGTTTCATTCGCTTTCGGAAAAACGTCTGGAAAAGGAAAGCCGTATTCTTTTAATGTTTGAGGCGGTGGCAACCTGTTCGCTGCCGTAGACGGCCCACAGAACATGGCTCGGAAGCCGGCAGCCCACTGGCAGCCCCCTGTATGGGCTCTGCGATTAGAGGGAGGAAACATGCTGGAAAGACCAAAACCCTACGAGATGCTTACAGATTTTGTCACAGGGGCGGAGGTGCCCAACATAGGCGCGGAACAGAATCGCCAGCGGGTGGAACGCTTCCTGGTTGAAGAAAGGGGATACAGCAAAGAGGACATCGAGGTAGATGCCGATCTCAGCTAC
Source organism: Syntrophobacteria bacterium (assembly GCA_046538315.1). Classification (GTDB taxonomy): domain Bacteria; phylum Desulfobacterota; class Syntrophobacteria; order BM002; family BM002; genus JBKHJD01. The sequence continues at coordinate 6,950 of JBKHJD010000004.1, read as the reverse complement.
ACCCTCGGCGATGACGAGGTCTGCTCCAACGTGGACCTCGTCGTCCGGGTGCGAGGCAAACGGTTCATGGTATTCCGATGTGTGGCAGGCTCTCTGGTCTCACGACACCGGGAAGTTCTGGCCTCGGCCAGGTTGCTTGACGTCTACCAGATTCCTTTCTCCGTGGTGACGGACGCCAACGATGCTGACGTGCTGGATACCGTCAGCGGAGAGGTAATCGGCCAGGGAATGGGTGCCATCCCTTCGCAGGAAGAAGCCACACAACGTCTTGATGAAATACAGTTTCAGCCTTTTCCCCAGGAGAGGCTGCAACGGGAACGAATCATCTACCGTTCATACGAAGGCCTGAACATCAACGTGCGGAGGAAGCTCAAAGGGTAATCAGGGCAGATGCCCGGGACCCGGTTTCCGTCTGACGCCCCTGGTGCGACAGGCAGACAGTCCAGGTTTTTCTCCTCAAGAGGTCAGAGAATTGTTTGGCAGCCCCCGGTTCCCGTTGCACGGTTGGATCGGTCTTGCCGTGCTGGTCCCTGCCCAGATCCTTTTGTTTCTCGGCCCAGAGCCGGTTGGCTACTGGTTCTTCCCCCTGGCCTGGTGGCCTTACATCTTGATTGCAGATGGTCTGGTTTGCAGGCGCAAAGGCACTTCCCTGCTCACCGGCCGTCCTCGCGAATTTCTCATCCTCCTGCCCTGGTCGATATGTATCTGGCTGGTCTTCGAGCTCTTCAACGTGGCTCTCAACAACTGGCACTATGTCATGGCTCCGGAAAATCTCCTGCAACGGTGGACCGGATACGCAGTCTCCTTCGCCACGGTCCTCCCGGGTCTCTTCGAGACCTTGCACCTCCTCGATGCCTACGGCCTTTTTGAACATTCCCGCGTTCGTCCCATTCCTTCGAGCACCCGCTGGTACCTTCCCTTCGTGGCCACGGGTCTCCTATTTCTGGCCCTTCCCCTAATCCGGCCCCAGTACTTCTTCCCCCTGGTTTGGGGATCCTTCATATTCCTCCTTGAACCATTAAACCACCGCCTGGGACTTCCCTCTCTCATGCGGCAGTGGCAGGAGGGAAGTCTCCGGACCTTTTACCTGTTGCTTGCGGCTGGCGCTGTCTGCGGCCTGCTCTGGGAGTTTTGGAATTACTGGGCCCTTACCAAATGGGTCTATACCGTACCCTATGTGAGCTGGCTCAAGGTCTTCGAAATGCCTGTGCTCGGATTTCTCGGCTTTCCTCCCTTTGCGGTGGAGTGCTACGTCCTCATGAGTACGGTATCCTTGTTGCATCAGGGCCGAAACTGGCACCATCCAGCCGCTTCCGCAGCAGGCTCCTGCCGGCCCGGTCGGATCCTTCTGCTGGCACTGGCGCAGCTCACGTTTTGCCTGTTTGTTTTCCACCAGATTGATTTGCACACCGTAGCATGTTATCGCCCCTAGCCCAATGCTGCTGTCATGGAGCTGAAGGGCGATCCTAGATTAGCCTCCTTGAAATAAGGCGCGCCGCGCTCCGCTTGGCACACCCTACATCTCCTACATCTCCACGACAAAACGTAGTAGCCTCTTCTGGATGCCCTCTGTCACTTTCCGGTATCTACTTTCAGGGTTGTAGTTGCCGCAAAAGGATTTTACTTGACAGGTCCAGCGAGTTTGTACTAAATTTAACATTCAGTCTCCTAAATGTATTAGCTTGTTTTCACAACATATTTCCGAAAACTTCGAGCCGGACGTTAGCGAGACGCCTCACCGGGGTCTGTCATCTTTTGAAAAAACGTCTGCAAACTATAAATCGAATCGATAGAAAGGAGGAGAGATCCGCATCATTCAGTGAGCGCACGTTCTTTGGCGTTTAGGGGTTTTGGAGTCAGTGGAGTCTGGGAGTCTTAGAGAAAGGAGACAGGATATGGCTGAAATAGGACATGGTGGCAAGGAAATAGTTGAAAGGATCATGGAGCCCAAAGAGGCTGTTGAGAAAATCAAGGGCCTCACATCCGTCCCCATCCGCAGCCAGATCGCCAACGAGGTTATCGACATCGCCTACGGCTGGTTCTCACCTCTGGAAGGGTTCATGGGCAAGAAAGATGTCGATTCTGTGTGCAAGAACATGAGGCTTGCCGACGGCACGGTATGGTCCATTCCGATCCTCTTCGACCTCTCGGAGGCGGACATCGCCGATAAGGGAATTAAAGAAGGGGGCTCTGTCCTCTTGACCTATAACGGCAACCCGATGGCCATCTTTGAGGTAGAGGAAATCTACGACTACGATAAGCAGCAAATGTGCCAGGACGTATACGGGACAACCGAAGAGAAGCATCCGGGTTGCGCCAGGACCTACCAGTACAATGAAAAATTTATCGGTGGCAAGATTACCCTGGTGAATCGGCCGAAGATCAACCCGCCTTTTGAGCCGTACTTCCTGCCTCCCCTGGAATTGAGAAAAATATTCAAGCAAAAGGGCTGGGAAAGGATTGTGGCCCATCAGACCAGGAACGTGCCCCACACGGGACATGAATGGCTTATGAAGGGCGCTTGGTTTCAAACATATGCGGAGCTGCCCATTGAGAAACCGCTGGTGGGCGTGCTGGTGAACGCTATCATTGGGGCGAAGCGAAAGGGAGACTATATAGATGAGGCCATTATCCTGACTCAGGACGAGTTGCGGAAATCAGGGTATTTCGGTGATCACAACCATCTCACCTCCCTCACCTTCTGGGATATGCGCTATGCCGGACCCCGGGAGGCAGTATTCCACGCCATGCTCAGGACCAACCTGGGGCTGACCCATCACATGTACGGCAGGGATCACGCCGGAGTGGGAACCTACTACGGCTCGTATGATGCCCACCATCTGCTCGCCTCTGTCCAGGACGACCTGGCCATCACCCCGGTCTATTCCATGAACTGGCTGTACTGCCCCCACTGTGGAGAAATCACCTCTGAGGGTCTGTGCAACCACAAGGACGAGTGGCAAAAGTTCAGTGGAACCCTCATCAGAAGTATCGTTCAGGACGGCGTCAAGCCACCGCGTTTGATTTTCAGGCCTGAGGTATTTGATCTGGTTCAGGAGTCTGCCCAGAAGTACGGCTTCGGTTCGCCGTTTGTCACAGACGAATACCTCGAGAAGAGGACACCTGTTTTCAGTATCGAGCCGCTGCGCGCATAGAGGAGGTGAGACCATGGCTGAAGAAAAATACCCCATCAACATCTGGGTGAATGAAGAGCGATATGAGAAGCTGAGAGAGGCCGGACTCGCTTACTTGTGTGAGGAAATGCTCGCCGGCATGAAAGTCCTCAGGGTCTATGCCGACGATGCGCAAAAGGACAAAATTCTGGAAATATTTCCCACTGCAAAATTCGACTCGGCAACGACCAAGAGTATCGAGCTCCTGCCCAAAGATGCAAAGGACAAGATTTTTGCCAAGATTATCGAAAAACAGTCCGTGGAGATAATGGAAGAATTCCTCAAAGATTACTAGCCGGTTCCGATCTGAAAACGCTTTTTTCCCGCGGTTCCCACAAGCCGTTAACGGAGAGGGCCTCTTGCGGCCCTCTCCGTTTTTCCGGATGATTTTTTTCTGTAACTCGTTTTTCCACGCTCCAGGCTTTTGAAAGGTAAGACACCGTCCGGACGCGAGCTCACCGCCATTGAATGGAGACTTGTGCCGGCATATAATCTCTCTGTCCCATCTTTTGCCATTCCTTGCAAGACTGCAAGAATCGGCGCACGAGGCGACTCCGTTGTCTGATCAGGGACAAGCGGCATGGAACCAACTACCCTGTATCTTTTGAGTCTCGGCTGCTCCAAGAACCAGGTTGACAGTGAAGTCATCCTGGGCGCGCTCATGGAGAGCGGCTACAGACCCATAGAGGATTTTTTTGCTGCCCGGCTCATCCTGGTAAACACCTGCGCCTTCATCAAAGCCGCCGCCCAGGAGTCCATCGATGCCATTCTGGAGCTGGCGCAGGCCAAAGATCGAGGGCAGTGTCAGCTGCTGGTAGTGGCCGGGTGCCTCCCTCAACGCTACGGCCGGAAACTCGCCAGGGCGCTACCGGAGGTCGATCTTTTCGTGGGTACAAGCTCGTTTCGGCATCTGCCTGCCATTCTCTGCGGCCACCAGCCGGGCGACCCGCAACAGGTTTATCTGGAACCTCCGTGTTTCCTCATGAATTCGAGCACTTCGAGGGTCCTCTCGGCTCCTTTCTATACTGCCTACATCAAGATTGCCGAAGGTTGCGACAATAGCTGCACCTTTTGCACGATCCCGGCCATCCGCGGCCGCTACCGCAGCCGCCCCCTGGAAGATCTGCTTTCTGAGGCTCAGTGGCTCCCGTCACAGGGAGTGCGCGAACTCAATCTGGTTGCACAGGATACCGGTGCCTATGGAATGGATCTCGGCGGCAATCACCGCCTCCACCTTCTCCTCGATGCTCTGGCTGCAACCGGTCAGTTCTCCTCGATTCGTCTGCTCTATACCTATCCCCATAGAGTCAACCACGAGCTTTTGCAGGTAATGAACTCGCATCCCTGCATCTGCAACTACCTCGACCTTCCCTTTCAGCACGCATCAGCCCGGGTGCTCAGGGCCATGGGTCGATCCGGCTCCGGCGAGTCATTTCGGCAGCTCATCGCTTCCATTCGCGAATACCTGCCGGAGCTTACTCTGAGAACCACTTTGATGGTAGGATTCCCCGGCGAAACCGAAGACGACTTTCAGGAACTCTGGGATTTTGTGGCACAGGTACGTTTCCACCGGCTGGGGATATTTGCTTATTCGGCCGAAAAGGGAACCGCCGCCGCCCGTTTCGGTGATCCGGTGCCGGAGACCGTAAAACAGGAGCGCCTTCAGGCGCTTGCAGCGCTTCAGGCATCAATAAGCCTGGACCATCAGAAACGTCTGGTGGGCACGATCCAGCCGGTTCTGGTTGAGGGAGCAAGTTCCGAGACCGAACTGCTGCTGGAAGGGCGTCTCCCTTCTCAGGCCCCATCAGTAGATGGCCGTGTCCTCATCAACAAGGGCTACGGCCAGGTCGGCGAGATCATGCCGGTGAAAATCACGCACGCCTACACCTATGACCTGATTGGGGAAATCATTGCCTCCGATTGACAATGAGGCCATTTTGGGCTATCAAGGGGAAATTTCAAGGCTCCGGCCGCGGAACCCAAAGCTTCCCTGAGGAATATCCACATTGGTGTTGAAAACCCCCGCAAATAACTTGATGCAGCAGCAATACCCCCTTCTTGTTCAGCTGGAGGATGATTTCCAGCGCATCGAACAAGAAATCGAAAAGAATCTCCATTCCAGTGTGCCGCTGATAGCCCACGTGAGCCGCTACATTATCCGAAGCGGCGGAAAGCGCCTGCGTCCTTTGCTGATGGTCCTTGCGGCTCGACTCGTGAACTATCAGCACAATCATGGGTATGCCCTTTCCATAATCTTTGAATATCTTCACGCCGCCACCCTGCTCCACGATGATGTGGTTGACAACGCCGAATTGCGCCGCGGCAGGCCGGCAGCCAATACCCTCTGGGGCAACGCTGCGGTGGTTCTTGTAGGCGACTTTCTCCTTGCCACTTCCTTTAGCCTTTCAGTATCCAGCGGCAATCTAAATATTCTCCGGGTCCTGTCGGATACCACCACCATGATGGCTGAAGGCGAGCTGCTCCAGCTTATAAACAGCGGCAACCTCGAGATTTCCCAGGACGACTACATGCAGGTTATAACCCGCAAGACAGCCATCCTCATTGCGGCAGCCTGTCAAATCGGCGCCATTCTGGGCGATGCCGACGAGGACCAGGAAAAGGCCCTGTGCCGTTTTGGTCTTAACCTCGGCATCGCTTTCCAGCTGAGAGACGACGTTCTCGATTACAGCGGCAGCGAGGATGAGGTGGGAAAGCCAATCGGTAAGGATCTCCAGGAAGGGAAAATCACCCTGCCGCTTATTCAGGCGCTGGCCTCAACCAGCGGCGAGGAGCGCCGCCGTCTCGTGGATCTTATTACAGGAGATACGATCGAAGAAGAGCATTTTGTGGAGATTATGAAGATCATCCAGAATCAGCGGGCTCTCCAGCACACCGATCACCTGGCACACAAATATGCAACCATGGCCAAGGAGGCCCTGGCAGGGTTTCCTCCCTCGCCCACCCGGGAAACCCTTCTGGAGATTGCAGACTATGTGGTCACGCGAAGAAGCTAGCCTGCCAGCATGAATGCTTCCGCGGAAACAAGTGACTGCCGATACCGCTTCGATTATGTACCTTGTCGAGCAGGGCACTGTGGCCAGATTCGGATGTTCCTGTGACACCCAATCAAATTCCGAAAGAGCCCGACATCGCCACAACCGCAACACTCCTCACTTTTCTTCTTTTGACAGATGTAGAAAAATTCTGTAACGTAGCAACTCAATACCTGTAACCGGGACGAGATCAACTATGTCCAGGACACGCAAAATCTTTGCTCTCATCTTTGCCGTTTTCCTTGTCTGTGTAGCGGTGCTCTTTCTATTTCTGCGTTTCTACATGACCAAGGAACGCATCACCGCCTTGGTCAAACCGCCTCTGGAAAAATACCTGCACCGGAAGGTTTCATTCACCGACGCCAGCGCGGGGTTGCGCGGCTTCCGGGTTGAGGGCCTGGAGATCCGCAAGGAGGGGGCCGCTGCCCCTCTTGTCAAAAGCGAGAAATTGGAACTCCGGTGGAGACCCATGGCGCTGCTCAAACGGAGACTCGAGATTCAGAGCCTTGTTTTTTCCAAGCCGGAGATCACGCTCATTCGCCGCCAGGACGGGGCGCTCAACATTGCCGACCTCCTCTCCCGGAAGACTCCACCTGAAACAGCAGCCGGCCCAGAGAAAGAGGGTGGAGAGGAACCCCCAGGTATCTCGCTGTTCGTTTCACTGTTTTCCATGGAAGACGGGCGCTTTACTTTAGTGGATCGCTCGTGCGCACCCGAGACAACC
>JBKHJD010000170.1:0-5054 GCA_046538315.1 Syntrophobacteria bacterium | reverse complement strand
CAGAAGGACCGTCACCGTATTTGCGCATCGAAGCACTTGGCAGCAAGCGTTGCTTTTTTCCTCTGAATGAAGTACAAGGGCTCCATGAATGATGCGGTGGGTCTGGTCCTTGCGGCTGGCAAGGGGACCAGAATGCATTCCGATCTGGCCAAGGTATTGCACCCTATCTGCGGTCAGCCTATGCTGTTCTACCCGCTGGCGGTACTGAAAGAATTGGGTCTGGCTCGGGTGCTGGTTGTGGTGGGCTATCAGGCTGAACGCATCCAGGAGCTGTTTGCCACTGCCGGGGTGGAGTGGGTGGTGCAGGTGGAGCAACAGGGAACCGCGCATGCGGTCAACTGCGCGCTGCCTCACCTTGCCGGCTCTGACCGTCCGGTGCTCATCTGTTGCGGCGATACACCCCTCGTCACTGCCAAGACTCTGGGCGCATTCCTTGGAAGTCACCTGAGCGCAGCTGTTGATCTCAGCATCTTGAGTGCGGTGCTTGAGCAACCGGCCCAGTACGGTCGAATTCTCAGGGATTGCCGGCAGCAGGTTGTGGCAATCGTCGAAGCCGTCGATGCCCGGGAAGAAGAGCTCGACATTCGGGAGGTGAATACCGGTATCTACTGTGCCAGCGTTGAGATGCTGCGTGCAGTGGTCCCACTGATCGACAACGGCAACGTTCAAGGCGAGTACTACCTTACCGATATGGTCCAGAGGGCGGTTGAGCAAGGCTGGCGAGTCCAGGCCGTCGTTGCATCGAATTTCCAGGAGTTCCTGGGAGTAAACACCAGAGAAGAGCTGGCGGCTGCAACCGAGGTGATCAGCAAGCGTTCTCGGTCGGCATCACGCTGACACACGCATTATTACATGAGATGTCGAACTCCGAGTACGTCAGTTTTTCCGGGCTTTGTTTTATGGACAAACGGGCGTTTTGAATCGAGGAAACCATGTGCGGCATTATCGGGTATATGGGGAAAGAGGACTGTGTATCATTGCTGGTGGAGGGGCTGAGACGTCTAGAATACCGGGGCTATGATAGTGCTGGTATAGCGATTATCAGCGAAGGCGCCATCGGCGTTCGTCGCTGCCGGGGCAAGTTACACCAGCTGGAGCAGCTGCTCAAAGAGAAGCCCTTACGCGGGACAGTGGGGATCGGTCATACTCGATGGGCCACTCACGGACCGCCTTCCGATATAAACGCCCATCCTCACAAGATCGGCCACATCGCGGTGGTTCACAACGGCATCATCGAGAACCACCTGCCGTTGAAAAAACATCTCCTTGAATTGGGGTGCCAGATTCACTCCGAGACGGACACAGAGATTGTGGCCCAGCTCATCAACAACCAGGTCACCGGTGGTGTTCCTTTTGAAGAAGCAGTCATGGAGAGCCTCCGGGTTGTACAGGGATCATACGCCCTGGTGATTTTGAATGAACGGGAGCCGGAGAAGCTCATTGCCGTGCGCAAAGAGAGCCCCTTGATCCTGGGCTTGGCCCCAGGAGCCTTCCTGGTGGCTTCGGATATTCCTGCCATTCTGGGCCACACCCGAGAGGTAATTTTCCTTGAAGACGGTGAAATGACCATTCTCACCCGGCAAAATTTTGAAGTCAGGGGTGCCGACGGCAGAACCGTCTCCAAAGAAATGGCCCATATCCAATGGAATCCGGTAATGGCCGAGAAGACCGGCTATAAGCACTTCATGGAAAAAGAAATCCACGAGCAGCCGCGAGCGGTGATCGATACCTTCCGCGGCTGTGTGGGAGAATCCTCGGGAGAAATTTTTCTGAACGACTTCGATCTGGACAGAGAACGGATTGCGGGTCTGGACAAGATAGCTGTTGTTGCTTGTGGTACCTCCTACCATGCCGGGCTGGTGGGGAAATTTCTCCTGGAGTCTTTTTGCGGCCTGCCGGTGGAGGTGGATCTGGGGTCCGAGTTTCGCTACCGGGACCCTGTAGTCAACCCGGCAACCCTGCAAATTTGTATCTCCCAGTCTGGGGAAACTGCCGACACCCTGGCCGCTATGCGGGAAGGCCGCCGCAGGGGTGCATTTCTTCTGGCCATCTGCAACGTGGTGGGAAGCAGTCTGGCGCGACAAGCCGACGGCGTTTTCTACACCCGCGCCGGCCCCGAGATTGGAGTGGCCTCCACCAAGGCCTTCACTACCCAGTTGGTGGCTCTGTACTTGCTGGCTCTGTGGTTGGGTAGGAAATTGGACAGGCTCTCGCCCGACCAATGTCGAGAGGCCATCGCTGACCTGGTGAGGCTGCCCAAGAAGATGGAGACTGCACTCAACGAGAACCGGCGCATCCAGACCATTGCACGGGAGTACGCCAATGAGCGGGATTTTCTCTTTCTCGGGCGTGGCATCAATTATCCCATTGCCCTGGAAGGGGCCCTGAAGCTGAAAGAAATTTCCTACATTCACGCGGAGGGTTATCCGGCTGGGGAAATGAAGCACGGCCCCATCGCTCTCATTGACGAGCATATGCCGGTGGTGGCGCTGGCCAAGAGAGGGACGACCTTCGAAAAAATGCTTTCCAACATGGAGGAGGTCAAAGCGCGCCGGGGCAGAATCATTGCGGTGAGCGATGATCACAATGACACGCTCGCGGCGAAGGTCGACGCCTTCATTCCGGTTCCGCCCACAAGTCCTTTCCTGGCTCCTGTTCTGTTCACCATCCCCTTGCAGCTTCTGGCATACCATATTGCGGTGGTGCGAGGAACAGATGTGGACCAGCCGCGTAATCTTGCCAAGAGCGTCACGGTGGAGTAGCGCACAGCGAAGATGGGGGAAGACCGCCGAGACGACAACTCGACTGAGTCGGGGGCATGCTGGAGATGATAGCCCGGCCAGCAGGTCTTTTCCGTCTCGCCATAGCCCTTGACTTGGAAAACAGCGAGGTATTAAGATACGAGATCAGCCCGGGTCCAAGGGGTGAGAAAAAAAGAAAGCGTCATGGCCGAGGAAAAGACCGACATTCGAGAGGTGACCATAGCCGACGACCAGCCAGGTGAAGGTCAAGAAAACGCCTTTGATCGGTTGGAGGCGAGAATCGATTCTTTGATCGAACGTTACGAACAGCTGCGGGGCGAGCACAGCCGCTGGGGCCTGGAGCTGGCGGAAAAGGAGGCACGGATCCGTGAACTGGAGTCGGAGCTCGAGAGTCTACAGCACCAGAAGGCAGAGGTTCGGGGTCGCCTCGATGCGCTCATTGAAAAACTCAGTCGCTTTTCATAGGGAGGAAGCGCTTGAGCCAGCGGGTGAAGGTAGGCATTTTAGGGCAAGAATATACCATTTACACCCAGGCCGATAAAGCGTATGCGGAAGAGGTGGCCCGATATGTAGCCTCCAAGTGCCAGGAAGCCCAGAGAAGCCTTCGATCTTCGTCGGTGGGGACCATTGCAGTTTTGGCTGCTCTCAATATTGCAAGCGATTACGTCCAAACGAAAAAGGCTTACGAGCAGTTGCTTGCCCGAATCGAAAGCAAGCAGGAAAAACTTGCCGACCTGGAGCTATAAGGAGATTGCCCCCTGCGGTGTTGGTGACTGGTAGCACGTTCTTGAGCCAACAGTTATATAACGGGAACTCTTCCTTGGACTGGTGTGTCGCGTCGGTGTAGCCGAAGCGCCTGAAGGTCCAACAGGGATCCCACCTGGTCGAACCAGGTTCAAAACAACCTGCCAGCACGGCATGCGCGGGGGGCCTTGCCTCCACGTCCCGCCACATCGCCAGCTTGGTTTTTTTCAAGCAGGCCCGGCAGCGAATAAACGACATTTTTATGTTGCTTAAATCATTATTTTTCGCTATTTTCATCTACATTGATCATAGAGGTTTTTTGGGGGATTCCTTGGAAAGAGCAGCGACAGGAGGTCGCCGGTTTTGTTCAGTTAGTCGAGACAACGGGGTGGGTGTCGGAATTGGAAAAAGAAGTAACCCATCATCATCGCCGCCCGGAAAGAGAGGATACTGTGAGGTAAGCTGGCGGGGCGGTATGGGATGTAAAGGTTCAATCAAATTCTTGTCAACGGCCATCGGTGTAAGCACAGGCCGCCTAGATAACGCATTTCCGCTGGTGTTTATTTTCCATGGATGGTGAACCAACGAGGAGAGGGGGTATTTTCATTTTGCTCGGCTAACACTGTTTCGTTGTTCCTGGTGGAGAAAAGTGCCTCGACCAGGTGGCCGCCAGAGAGCATCTTCCCACCCTGAGATTCTTGCCAGACGACCCATATCCGTAGCAGCACCCGGCTGTGCTCGTTTCCAGGTGTCCCCAACATCACTTACACAACCATGCGAGCGGCGCTTCTGAGTACAGGAATGCTGGGGATCTTGCACTGTTTTTCTCAGACTGCGGTGCCGGCAGTGGGAAAATATGGGAGTTATGAATATGACGAGCACAACGCTTATCCTGGTTTTTCTGGGGGTCCTCCTGGGAAGTCTGATAGGTGCTCTCGTTGTCAAAAGAATCACGGAAGCGCGAATGATCTCCGGCAGGGAAGCCTCTCAGAAGATCATCGACGACGCCAAAAAAGAAGCCGAAACATTGAAAAAGGAGGCGATGCTTCAAGCCAAGGATAACCTTTACCAGATGAAGGTGGAATTCGAGGGTGAAACCAAAGAGACCCGCAGGGAGCTGCAAAACCTGGAACGTCGGCTCCTGCAAAAGGAGGAAAACCTCGAAAAGAAAAGTGAGCTATTCGACAAGCGCGAGATGGACCTGGCGAACAAGGAGAGAGGGCTCATTCAGCAAGAGAAACAACTGGCTGAAGAACAGGCGAATCTGGAGAAACTTATTCAGGAGGAGCGCGACCGGCTTGAACGGCTCGCCGGTATCTCGTCTTCCGAGGCCAAGGAGATACTCATCAAGTCCATGGAGGCTGAAGCCCGGTGCGATGTAGCAAGGCTCATCAAGCGTATTGAGACTACGGCTCGAGAAAACGCGGAGAAAAAGGCCAGGGAGATTCTGGCCTTGGCTATCAAGCGGTATGCAGGTGACTACGTGGCGGAGAAGGCGGTTTCGGTGGTGCCTCTCCCCAACGAGGAGATGAAAGGAAGAATTATTGG
>JBKHJD010000169.1:0-5070 GCA_046538315.1 Syntrophobacteria bacterium | reverse complement strand
AACATTCCATTATTCCATTATTCCAATTGTGAGCGGAGCGAACTAAGTTCCGATTACCTGCCCAACGAATTTGATGCAGAAAAATTGTACGACAATTTGCAAAACCTGGATGACTTCCGTAGATTCTGTCGTCACATACTCCAATGGCTTGAAAAAAACGATAAGAGCTAGTGGTGCCTGACAGGGAGAATCCTATTACTATAAGATCGTTGAACTAAACCAGCAAGCGCTGCTGGATCCGGCCAAGGGCGGGACTTTCCCGCTTTAGCGGAACAGGGGCTTCGGTATCTTTGCAAGCTTTGTGCTCATTGCGGGGCAGATGAACGTTCTGATCGTCAAGCTAAGCGCCCTGGGAGATGTGATCCAGGCCATTCCCACCTTCGAGGCACTCAGGAGACAGTACCCGAGGGCGCATATCGGCTGGCTCGTGGAGGAGGAGGCGGCGGATATCCTTCGGTACTATCCCGGGTTGGATGAGCTTCTTGTCTGCCCGCGGCGAAGATGGCTCGGAGGCTTGAGAGCAGCGAGGCCGGGAGCGGCCACTGATTTTCTCCGGTTCTGCCGCCTGTTGCGCCGGCGTCGCTATGACGCTGTCGTCGATCTTCAAGGACTCTTAAAGAGCGGCCTCTGGGTGGCTCTGGCCAGGGGAACACGGAAGATCGGCTTCAACGGGGCCAGGGAGGCAAGCTGGAAATTTCTGAACGAAAGGCTTCCCAGCTATGACCCTAACCGCCACGCCCTGGAGCGCTACCTTGATGTGGCCCGCTACCTGGGGGCCGAGGCGGGCAGGACCTCAATCCGGGATCTCTGGAACCGGGCCGAGGGGGCACAGATCAAGAGAAGGCTTGCCCGGATTACCCGGGAGACCAGACGGCTTGTGGTCTGTCATCCCATGAGCCGCTGGCCGACAAAGCTCTGGCCTGAAGACCGTTTTGCCCACCTGGCAAGGAAAATAGCTGAGGACCTGAAAGCAAGTGTAGTATTCACCGGCGGCGCTGCCGACAGAGGCAAAGTGTCCAGAATAATCTACCAGGCCGGGTGCCAGGAAATCTTCAACTGGGCGGGAACCACTAATCTTAGAGAGCTGGCATATCTGTACAAGCATGCGGCTCTCGTTATTGCCGTGGACAGCGGTCCCATGCATCTTGCGGCCCTGCTCGGCACCCAGGTGGTCGCCCTTTTCGGACCCACGGCGCCGTGGCGCACAGGTCCTTACGGCGAGGGACACACGGTACTGTGGGCGGGCCTTGATTGCAGCCCCTGTTTTCAGAAAAGTTGTAATACCATGCAGTGCATGGCAGCAATCACTGTAAAAGATGTTATGGAGGCGGTGGCGGGACAGCTGGAAAAGGAGTAGCAAATGGCTATAAGCAACGAGCTTCTGGATATCCTTGCCTGTCCAAAGTGCAAGGGGGAGATTTACCTGAACGAGGCAGGCGATGGTCTTATCTGTGATCACTGCAAGCTTCTCTACGAGATCAAGGACGATATCCCGATCATGTTGATTGACGAGGCCAGGCCCCTCGATTGAGGTACCCGAGCTTATCAACGGCGAAGTTTGAACGAGGCCTTCAAGGTTCAGAGATTCAGGGTTTGACCCAGCACTTGCTGGCCTGGCTGGTGTCCATCCGGATTTACCACTATTCCCTCCCCTCGATGGCCTCCGGCTCCGCTTCCAGCCCGTAGGGCTTACAGGCCGGAGGGTAGAGCCTACGCCTCGGAGAGGGGAGGATTAAGGTGGGGGTGAGAAAATAAAAAGGACATCAACCACTTAAATTCTTCTCCCCTCCCCTTCATCCCCTCCCGCAAGGGGAGGGGAGTGTGTGTTGGATAGCTGCAAGAGTGTTGTGAACTCACGAAATGAATTTCTGCCATTAAAATCATTTGAATCCTTTGGCGACAAAGGCAACCCCAGGTTCTTGGCTGCGAAACTTCACACCGGGTGTACTCTGAACCTGTGAACGCTTGCAAAACCCGTCCTCGGTGACAGCTCCAGGGAGCAAAAAAGGAGAGTCCCCAACTATAAGGTAAAATAGACGTGTTCCGTGCCGCCGTAGCCCCCCTCATCGCAGGAATTCCTCAGAAGCCCGTTCATACTGCTGGTAGTTTCCTGGGGTTGCTCGCCTACATTCTGGACAGACGCCACCGGCGCATTGTGCGGCGCAACCTGCAATTTACCCATCCTGAATGGTCTCAGGATCGGATCAGAGAGCTTTCCAGGGCCGTTTTTCAAAATGTGGGCGTCACCATTCTAGAAACCTGTCAGATCCTCTCTTTCAGCCGCGAGGATGTCCTGAAAAGGGTGCGGATCAGGCGCGAACAACATCTGCTCAATGCCATGGAGAATCCGAGGGGTGCTATCATCATTTCGGCTCATCTGGGAAATTGGGAAATGGCTCATATATTCGCTTCCTGCTACGCGGGGATACCCCTCGTGCTGGTGGCCAGAGAACTCCGGTTGAAAGCCTTGAGTCGCCGGGTGCACAGGCTCCGCACCCGCTTTGGAAATGTTATTCTGGACAAAAGTGGTGCGGTTCCGCAACTATCTCGGGCCCTACACCAGGGAAGACCGGTGGGGTTGTTGATCGACCAGGGGACCACACGTTCCGAAGGGGTTGAGATCAGTTTTCTCGGCGGTACCGTCTCCGCAACCCCCGCCGCAGCTCTTCTGGCCAGACGACATAGGTGTCCGGTGGTGCCGGCTTTCTGCATCAGGGAGGCGGACGGCGGGCTCACCTTCATTGTGGAACCGCCCCTGGCATTGAAACGAACAAAGGATCTGCGCGCTGATGTCCGGGACAACACCCAGATGATGAACGATGCGGTGGAAAATGCCGTAAGGGCTTACCCGGAGCAGTGGTTCTGGTTTCACAAACGCTGGAAACGGCACCATCCTGAACTCTACCCGGAAGACCTGGCAAAGAGACAACGCCGGAGGGAGAAGAGAAAAGCACGCTCATGCAGGGCATAGTATGGTACTGTTGTCCATGAAAACAAGATGCGCGTCGAATCGAGACTCATGCAGGTCCCTCTCCGCACACATCACTTTGAAATAGAGAGCTCTTTTGTACCGGATTTCAAAGGCTTTTCTCTGGAAAAGCTGTGGAGTCACCCTGAGTTGAAAGCCTTCAAAGCCAAGAAAGGCCGTGAAATCTTCATCCTGCAACTGGCTGGCAAGTCGTTTTTCGTAAAACGCTATTACGGCCCCGCAAGTGGATTTCTCAGCTATATCGTCCGAGGCTTCAGAGATAAATATGGCCCGGAGAACGAATGGCAGAAGGCAGTTTTTTTGAAAAGGGCGGGGATAAGGGCCGTAGAGCCGGTGGCTTTTGGAATCGAGCGCCGATGCGGAATAATCAAACGAGCACTGACGGTCAGTCTCAAGATGGAAGGCGACCGCCTGGAAGACCTTTTGAGAAGCAAGATGAATCTGGAAGAGAAAAGCAGCGTGGTGGAGAAGCTGGCAGCCTTTGCGGGTCGTTTCCACGCCCTGGGCCTGTCTCATCAGGACTTCTACCTGTGCCACCTGTTCTGGAACACAGTGACCCGGGAAGTAGCCCTCATTGATCTGCAAAGGATCCGGTTTCACGGAGGATCGAGCCGCCAGCCGCGCCTGGGCTGGATCGTAAAGGACCTGGCTCAACTAGATTACTCGGCCAGCAATGTGCTTTCCGGGGAGGAGTATAAAGAGCTGAAAAAGATATTTGTCACGGTTTACGCCGACTATGTGCCCGTGATAACCGAGCCGAGGGTTGTGGACAAGATTCAAGGAAAGGTGGCAAGAATCGCAAGACACGACCAGAATCTCAAGGCCAAGATATGAAATCCGGGCATATATCCCGTGAAAGAGCAAATAAAACAAGAACAACACTGAAAGAGTAAAAGTGAAGAGATTGGTGGGCCCTTTTCTATATGGCGCGTTCCTCGGAAGACCCAGGCGGATGCCCGGGCCGATTGGATCTGAGCGTGCTGATATAAGACGCATCATGGTGGTCCGGGATGACCATATTGGTGATCTGATCTGCTCCACACCGGCCTTCGAGGCATTGAAGAAAGCTTACCCCCAGGCAGAGCTTAACCTGGTTGCATCGACATACAATGCCGAGGTGGTGCAGGGCAACCCCTATATAGACCGAATCCTCTGCTACGAAAAGCACAAACATAGTTCCAGGAAGTGGCGCCTCGGGTCCGCCTGGTTTCAGTATCGGTTCTTGAGGTCTCTAAGAGCAGAGAATTTCAATCTGGCCATAGGCCTTCGATCCCGATTCAGTCGCCGCCAGGCCCAGACTGTCTTTGCCTCTGGAGCCCCCTACCGGGTGGGTCATCGTCCGGATCGGTCTCGCTACCGGCACCTAAGCTTTTTCTATAATATCCACGTGCCCGTGACTGGGGCGCAAAAACATGAAGTAGAGCGAACTTTGGATGTCTTGAAAGTCATCGGCATAGAGCATCTTTGCCCGAAACCCCTGGTGGTTATCGATCGGTCGGCAAAGGACTTTGCTACCGAGACCATGTTTGTCGGCGACATTCGAGATTGGCCGAAGATCGGCTACCACATAAGCAACCGCAAGACCCAGCAGCGCTGGCCCCTGATCAGGTTCGCCCGATTGATAGAGTTGTTACAGCGTCAGTATCCCAGGGCCGAGCATCTGATCACCTTTGCACCGGATGACCAGGAAAGAGCCAACCAGCTGAAATCTTTGCTGGGCAACAGGGACAGGATCCACCTCGTGGAGACTTGCAAGATCAAGGAACTGGGAGCTATCCAGCAACACTGTCAGCTGTTTATCACGGTTGACGGAGCCCCCATGCACCTGGCGGCCGCCCTGGGTATCCCTACTCTGGCTATTTTTGGGGGTTCCGCCGATCCCGTCGTCTGGCATCCCTGGGGACCAGGACACCGCTGGTTGTATACGAAAGGTGAAATCGCAGGCAGCAGCGCCGAGGAGGTCTCTGAGGTAGCCAGAGAAATGCTTGCAGGGCGCGAAGCGAAGGTCGCCGGGATGCGACGACACAAGAAAAAGAGAATTGGAAGGTGAGGATCGCTGTTGTCCGCAGGGAGTGTGGCCC
>JBKHJD010000168.1:0-5081 GCA_046538315.1 Syntrophobacteria bacterium | reverse complement strand
ATTCAAGGCTACACGCAGCGGTTCTCCGGTAATCTCTGCTTGACACGCGCCGTCTCCGCTCTTATAAGAACGAGAGTATTGCTATCGAGGAAACGGGGTGCACCGAGAATGACCGAGACCAAAGAAGGGAACACAAGCCCCGAAGACGAACTCCCCGCAGGTGACAGGGCGCACATCACCGGGATTTTTATGGACCAGATCGTACCCAAGCTCAAATTTATGAATGCACGAACCGGAACGCTCAATTGTGGCTTTGCCGGGGACAAGTACAGAAACTGGAACCTTGTTTTCAAGGAGGCGCGTTCAGGTTTCGAGATCCTGGATTTTGAATACGACGAGCAAGGAGCAGATATCACCCTGTACGAGTAGAAGATTGGTCCAGCGAATATGATCGAGAGCAAGTTTTCGCGAAGAGAAGTTGTCAAGAAACCCACCTGCCCGTTCTGCGGGATGCTCATTGAAAGACCCAGAGAGCTGACCACCAGGATGCCCGGGGAAATGCCGGTGGGATCCTGTTCCTGCGGTGCCGTTTATGCGTGTGATGAGACCGGGCACAATCTGGGCTCCGCCATGATCGAGGCCCTGGTCTTCGGGTGCAACATGGACTGGGATCTGGCATGGAGCCTTCTGCCCGGAGACGATTACCTGGAAGAAACAGTTAAAAATTATGATTTCATAAGTCATCTCGTCGTTCCCACAGGCTTTTACGAGAGCAGGCGGATAGCAGGTGCGCTCTTCTTTATCAAGCTCCATGAAGACGTTCGAGAGGTTACCTCCGATGGCGTCAGGAAGAAGCTGGAGAAGGCCGCAGCCGTTTCCCCTGCTACTGCCCCTCCTCCCGGTCGTACCGCGCAGGGAAGCCTGTCGAAGAAGGAGGTGGAGGATCTCGTACGGGAATTCCGGGTTGATTCCATTGTCAACGTTGCACCGGAGGACAGGAAGATAATCAGAAACCTGCAGCGCCTCCTCTATTCAGGCGATGATCTCTTCCGCCAGCAGGCCGCCGAAATTCTGGGACGGGCAGCCGCTGTCATTGCCGAAAGAGATCCGGGAGCAATCTCCAAGCTTCTGCAACGTCTTTTTACATCCATTACCGATACAGCAGCTTTTACCTGGGGCGCTTTCGAAGCCATCGGGGAAATTATCAGCCACAAACCCGAGATGTTTGCCGGATATACTCCCCAGCTCTATCAATTCCTGGCTGACGATACCAAGCGAATTCAGGCCCTTCAGGCCATGGGAAGAATCGCCCGTTCCAGTCCCGATCTCATCCGCAAGATCATCTCTCCGCTGGTCTCTTTCCTTTATGATCCTGATCCGTCGGTACGCGGCTACACGGTATGGACTCTCGGAAAGTTAAAAGCTTCCGAGGCCCGGGCAGACCTGGAAAGTCTCAGAGAAGATTCCTGCACCGTCGGCATTTATCGGGACGGAGAAGTGGAGAAGAAAACGGTCGGGGAGCTGGCTTCGGAAGCGCTCGAGAAATTCTGAGGATCAAAGGGCGTTTTGATGGCCTGTGAGACCGAGATCAGGAGCGACGCCTTTTCAAGATCTTCGCTGCCCGCCGCCTGCAGCAGTTCCCTGGAAAGCAGGTAGAGCTCCTTCTGGACCTCATCAAGATTGAAGGTGGGATAAAACTCGCCGCTTTTGAAGCCTGTCTTGGCGCAAACATGTGCCCTCCC
Organism: Syntrophobacteria bacterium; assembly: GCA_046538315.1. Classification (GTDB taxonomy): domain Bacteria; phylum Desulfobacterota; class Syntrophobacteria; order BM002; family BM002; genus JBKHJD01. Next base: position 3,399 of record JBKHJD010000168.1, on the reverse strand, counting down.
CTGAATCAGGGTCGGAATCCCGTAGACGCGGCAGGTGATGGGACGGTAAGGATAGAGGATGCATTCTTGGTGCTCGTTGAGCAACGGACAGCGAATTCTCTCCCTCGCCAGGCAGTATGATGCCATCTGGACATCATCGCCGTAGGTTTCTATCTTTTTCTCCAGGTGCTTGAGGTGCCATTCCGACTCTTCGGCCCTGTGCAACGCAGCACTTCTTTCCTCACGGGTAAGTTCAGCGAAATGCTGCTGCAAAAAGACCGCTTCAATGAGGAACAGGCCGAATACGGCATGGCAGCAATCGGTGCAGTAGGGCTGGCATATGACCTGCGCCGCGTAGTCTTCCTGCATCTTGCGGAAGGCATGATCCGCCCCGGCTGCCAGGCGCTCGTAGTGCTGAAACAGATGAGAAACGTTCATCGTACGCCGGGAAAGCACCTTTTCTGAGATTTCTGTCCGGGCAGAAATCTCTATGTCTTTCGGTGCGGCTCCAGTATTTTCAGAAACTCGGGATGGGGCTGAAATCCTAGAGAAGCGGCCCTGTCCACATGCTCCACTGCCTTTTCATGGTTCCCCTCGCTGTGATAGGCCACAGCAAGGTTGTTGTGCCCCAGGGCGAAGTCCGGGGCCTTGTTCACCAGTTTTTCGCCTGTCTCCACAGCCTTTTCCGCCTCTCCCTTCTGCAGATAGGCATTCACCAGATTGCTCCAGGCCTGCACGATATCCGGGTTCAGCTCGACGGCCTTGTTCAAGGCCTCGATTGCCTCCTCGGTTCTGGAAAGCTGGAGGTAAGCGAAGCCCAGGTTCGCATAGCCCCTGGCATATCGTGGCTCAACCTCGACGGCCTTGAGATTGGCTTCGACCACCTTCTCCATGTTGCCCTTTTTAAAAAAGATGTACCCCAGGTTCACATAGCCTTCGAACATCCGGGGGCTGTTGCCCACCGCCGCGTTGAAGGCTTCGATTGCCTCATCCAATCTTCCCTCGTTCATCAGACCAACGCCCAGGTTGTAACTTGTACTGGCGCACTCGGGGTTTTCTGCCAGATTTTTCTTCTGCCGGGCGATAAATTTTTCCGCATCTTCAGGCTCTTTCACACTATCCCTCTCAAACGTTGTTTGCTTTCCTATCTTCCAGCCTGGGGGCTCGGGCTTTCCTCCACGAATAGCAAAGCTGGGATTGACCGGAACCAACTTCCCTCTGCTACCCCATTATGGAAAGAGGCCGCTATCTTGGATGGATAACGACCTCTCTCTATCTGGCTGAATTTGATGGTAACCGCAGATGACTGACTAGTCAATACCCGATACGGCCTTTGAGACCTCCCAGGAGGCCTCGGTGAACTTGAAGTGCGTGGAGGTCCTGTATGTGTCGTATGCCAGGCGATAGTCGTCGATCAGGTGCTCGGTGAAGTCAAGACCTGTCAATTCGAAGAACCTTTCCCAGCCGACACGCTCGGCCCACTCTCCGACCCGCTCGTATTTCCTGGCGCCGTTGGAATAGGCGTTGAGGATTTTCTCGGTCGCATCCACCACTTCCGGGTACCTGGGGAAGGTGTTGGGCACGCAGGCAACCACCACCTTGGAGAACTTGGGCGGAGAGATCCGATTGGAGACCTTGCCGCCAGCCAGGATGCACACCCCGTCTCCCTCTCCATCGGCAAGGGGGATGGCCTGGCACATGGTGTAGCAGTTGCCGCAGAACATGCAGCGCTCGTTTTTCACCTTGACAGTCTTCTTGCCGTCCTCGGTCTTGGCCGGAGAAATGGCGGCTGTGGGACAGGCAGCGATGACGAGCGGAATTTCACACAGGGCGTCCATCACCTCGTGATCGATGACGGGCGGCTTCCTGTGGTAGCCGACGTAGGCGATGTCCGAGCAATGAACCGCACCGCACATGTTCAGGCAGCAGGCCATGGAAATCCTCACCTGGGCAGGAAAGTTCATGCCCTGAAACTCGTCGTAGAGTTCGTCCATGACCGCCTTGACCATCGAGGAAGCATCGGTCGCCGGGGTATGGCAGTGGAGAAATCCCTGGGTGTGGATGATGTTGGTGATCCCGGCTCCGGTACCGCCTATGGGGAACTTGTAGCTGCCGGATACATGCCTGCGGCTTTCCAGGTCCTTTTTCAGGGCTTCCAGCTTGTCCTGGCTGTCCACCATGAATTCGACGTTGTTCCGGGTGGTAAATCGTAGGTAGCCGCCACAGTGCTTGTCGGCAACGTCACAGATCTCCCTGACATGCTCGACGCTCATGAAGCGGCAGCCGCCGCATCTTACCGTGAATACCTTGTCTCCTGTTTCCGATACGTGCACCAGAACCCCGGGCTCCAGGATATCATGGTAGTCCCATTTGCCGTAGTTGTTCTGGATTACCGGGGGAAACATCTCCCAGAAGTGCCTGGGACCGATATCGGTGATCCTGTTTTCCATTGGTTTGTCAGGGTTGAACCGTCCCAATCTTTCCTTGGATAACGCCATAATTACTACCTCCTGCTATCTCTTGTGTCTGGCTCGATAGTCGTCGATGGTTCGGTCCCAGCCGCCGGGCACATCTTCCTCTTTCCAGAAGATGTAGGGATTGGATCTGGGCTCTGTTACCATCTGGGGCATGGGCGGAATCTCGCAGATCTCCAGGAACTTGGGCACGCCCCAGCGCTGGATGAGCTCACCCAGCCGCTCACGGTTCTTGCCCTCTTCCATCCACCAATCCCAGACCTTGTCAACAAGGTCTTTGATCTCCTCGTAGGGGTGCTCACACTTCATAAACGGAATCGTCAGCATGGACATCTGGGCCCCTTCGAGAATCGGGGCCTTGGCCCCGAATAGAATGGCACACCCTGTATCGGTACCCGGCTTCAAGGCCCGGGGCATTGCGTTGATGCAGTGCATGCAGTGGTTGCATTCTTTGTTGTCGATCATGAGCTTGCCGTCTTCCATCCACATGCACCCGGTGGGACAACGGTCGATGACCTCTTTTTGGATGTCGAATTTGCCCCAGTCTCTTCTTCCCTTGTGGGCACCGGCGTTGGGCGCCAGGTCACCTTTGATATAGCCCTGAACGGCATCCTGGTTGATGCGGATGTCGTCTTTCCAGATGCCGATAAAGGACATGTCTGCCCGGGCGATGGAAGCCACACAACCGTTGGGGCAGCCGTCGAACTTGAACTTGAATTTGTACGGAAATGCCGGGCGGTGCAACTCATCCTGATAGTGGTGGGTCAACTCGTAGCACATAGCCTGGGTGTCGATCATGGACCATTCACAGCGGGCCTTGCCCAGACAACAGGAGGGCGACCGCAGATTGGAGCCGGATCCACCGAGGTCCTGTTGCAATGCGTGGGTCATCTCGAAGAAAACAGGCTCCAGTTGCTCCGTTGTAGTCCCCAGGAAGATAATATCC
>JBKHJD010000167.1:0-5133 GCA_046538315.1 Syntrophobacteria bacterium | reverse complement strand
GCCCGGCACCTTCGACAGGTGGAGACAGAGCTACCGCTACCTGCAAGAGATGAATCCAAGGTTCATCTCCGTCTGGGGCGGCGGCTTTGGTTACGGGCCCAAGGTCTTCGGCGGCTCCTATGACATCCTGGGTCAGGCCCACGCCGGGCTTGCCTCGGTGACCGGCATGCATGAGTTCATGGGCGGCCACTGCACCAAACATTCCAACTGGTGCATCGACTGGTACTCCGGGAGCCAGATCACCTTCGGGATCCTGGCGGCCATCCACTGGAGGAGGAAGACCGGGCTCGGCACCAAGATCGAGTTCTCCCAGGTGCAGGCGGCAACCAGGTGCCTGGGCCACGCAGCGCCGCTCTACGGCAGGTTCGGCATCGTCCGCCAGAGGTGGGGCAACTGGGATACCCAGCTCTGTGTCCACGGCATCATTCTCTGCGGCAAGTGCGACTACCCGGATGCCCAGAACCCGCAGGACAGGCTGGATGCCAGGTACGCGATGGTCTCTGCCTTCCAGGATAGGGATTTCCAGGAGCTCTGTGCCATAACCGGTCAAAAGCAGCTCTTCGACAAGTACAAGGCCCATAAAGACAGGGTCGAGGGCGAAGCCCAGGTCGAGATTTACGCCGCCCTGGAAGAGTGGGCTGCGGACAAGAGCAGGACCGAAGTATGCACAGCCTTGCAAAGTGCCGGACTGCTGGCCGAGCCTGTCATGAATGACAGGGAGGTCTACGAGTGCGAGCACTGGAGGGAGCGGGGAACTATCAGGTGGCAGGATGACCCCATCTATGGCGACATCTTGGCGATGGGTACGTATGGTGCGGGCCTGATGGAGAAGACTCCCAGGAGACTCTACTGGATCTGGCGGGCGGTGGGTGCTGACAATGTCAAAATCTACCACGAGCTGCTCGGCTATCCGGTGAGCCAGATTGAAGAGTGGTACGAAAAGGCCATGATATAAGGAGGGAGCACTGTGTGTGAAATCATCTGGTGCAAGAAAGAGGTAGATGGAAAACCGTGCAATACGGTCAATTACCTGGACCCTTACTGCTTCTGGAACTGGGAAGGCAAGGTAAACTGTGCCAACTGCAAGACGGTTTACTACGTCCACCTGATCCAGGGGTGGATGTACAGGGGCCCGGAGGAGAGGCCGGGAGAGGAACCTGACACCAGCCCGCTCTATGCGGATAAGCCGCTGGAAGGCTATGACAACTACCTGCCGGGAATCGAGGGCAGGACCAGGCCCTTTGAATGCCTGCCCAGGCATATCTACCTGGGGGTGGCAGATCAGGTAAAGTTCAGCATCAGGGGCAGGCCGGTGAGGGGATGGTGCCCCCAGCCGCCGTCCACGGGCATAGCCGGAAGTCAAGGTTTCGACTGGGATATCAAGAAGCTCTCTCCCGAGGTATGGGAAGAGTACCAGGAAAAGCTCAAGAAGGGGGAAGTGACGGAGTGGTAAGAAAGAAAGGAGAGGCACATGGCAGAGTTAACGCCTGAAGAATACCGTGACATGATTCTGGAGCCAGAGAAGAAGACGGATCATATATGCTGGGACTGCCGGTACCTGAAACCCGTGATCAAGGGCTCCAGTTTTCCGCCGGCAGATATCATCGGCTGGTGCATGAAAGTCCACTGGCCCTACTATTGGTGCGTAGCCGACTTTAACGTGGTCAAGAAGTGCTACGCCTTTGAGGCCAAGAAAAAGAAGTAGCCATGGACGATGACGTCAAAAAAGAACTGGGAACCCTCAGGGGGATGGTGCTCAGGTGGAAGAGCAGCTACCTCGGCTACGCGTCGGGGGAGGAGGGATATGAATTCCTTGCTGACGACCTCTCGGAGGAAATCGCAAGGCATATCTCTCCCTATGTGGTGAAATTGCACCAGTTCAACCATCTGAGCAACGATGAGGCGAACGGGTTCCTCGATTACTGTTACGGCCAGGTCGAGGAACTCCGTTACACCTTGAAGGAAGTGAATAGTCAAAAGGAGGATGAGCATGCCTGAAAAATGCCGGGTGGGTGTGTGCGGATTCGACCCCATGCTCGTCAAAGGATACGTGAAGACAGGCTTTCGAGGTCTGTGGTGGCACATATCTGACGAGCTCTGTGAGGAATACAACGTCAAACCGGGTGACAAGATTTCCGGGAAAATCCTGGCGGTTTACAGGGGTAAAACCGCCGAGAAGACCGACGAGCCCAACGAGGCGTTCGATTGGAAAGTGTCGAAGGAGTCCGGCCTTGCGGTTTTGCTGCCGCCCGAGGCCATCGTGAAGTACAAGCTCACAGAATTTGACTTCCTGGAGTTGATAGTCGAAAAACACAATGACAAGGAAGTCTTTCCTGGCGAAGAGAGAGAGAGCGTAAAAATGTGGCCTCTGGACAAGATGAAGCTGCACTTTACCCTTGACTTCATAGCTCCGTAGAAATCGACCATCCGAAACCCCTATCCCCCTTCTTTGGGAGTTCTTTCCCAAAGGAGGGGGATTTTTCGTGGCGATGGTCTCCGCCTGGTGGTTTATGCCAGGTCACATGGAAAACGCCGCCCAATATCCGGAGGGGCGGGCTTTATCCTCGCATGTACACACAGCAAACAGACCTTGAGAATTCGAGTCGATTCGGCTATCATAAAATGCCAAATTCCACATGATATCAGGGATGGTCAGGGAGGAAATATGACCAGCAAGGAAGAAGATACACGGGTGTCTGAAAAGGAGCGTGAATTACAGCAGGAGGGAGAGGATGTTCAACCCAAGGAAGAGCCTGATCACCCGGGCTGGCTCTCCCTTGCCGAGATCCTGAAGAAGCCTCATCCGGTTTTTGAGAAAAGCAAGTTTCTGATCGGCTACCATTTCTCCTGTAATATCTATGTACTTGGAGGGGATTACTTTACCATAGTGGACCCGGGCAACGACTACACAGGATTTTTGCAGTTGTTTCAACAGGGCTTCAACCCGGCGGAGATCAAGAAAATCGTTCTTACGCACGGACACCGGGACCACGCCATGGGCACCTTTGAACTACTGAGATACCCCCCTATCATGGAAAGGAAAGATCTCCAGATCATTCTCCACAAGGAAGGTCCCGTAGAGTTCAAGCAAATGGTCAGAGAAATCGGCCATACTTTTACCGAGGTTACGGGTGGAGAAACGCTGGAGCTGAGCGGTTTTGAATGGGAGGTGATGCACACGCCCGGCCATACGATAGACGGCATATCGCTCTACCACGCGCCAACAAAAACGGCCATTACCGGCGATGTGGTGATACCCCACGCCATGGCCGACATCGACAAAAACGCCGGGGGAAGGCTGGATCACTATCTCTACGCGATGAGGTTGTTGCTCAGCAAGGACATTGAAACCATACTACCTGGCCATGGCGTGCCTGTCGCTACCGACGGCAGGACAGCGATGGAACAGACCTACGAAGGGCTGCTCATGAGAATCCTTGGGGTGGAGGACCAGAAGACCACCTGGATAGAGGGAGCGACTTCGTTAGCCCAGAAAGGGCTTCTGGATGAGGCCCTGTTTTGCTGCAACAAAGAACTTGCTCGCGGAACGGCAAACGAGAAGGCGTTGCATTTGAAGGCTCTCTGTCTCAACGATCTCGGTCGATGCGAGGAGGCTATAGAGGTCCTGGATAAAATCCTGGAGCGCCGAAGCGATGACGTTACAGCGCTGGTTGCCAAGGGACACGCGTTGCTGGGACTTGGAAAATATGATGAGAGCCTGAAGTACTTCGATGCCGTCCTGGCAATCAGCCCCAATATAAAGGATGCACAGGTATTCAAGGGAATGGCCCTCTATTTATCGGGCAGGTACGATGATGCCATGGATATAGAGGCTTTCAGGTCGGAGTTTATGGGCAGATTCAAAGATGAGCTTTCCAGGTTTCAGCAGCAGGGAAAGGAGGGCTCAACGGAGCCGGAATCGTAACCTGAGATTGCCGCACAAACAAGCTGTTTCCATCCGGCTCAGATCGTATGCCCGAAAATTGAGGCAACGGATAGCATGTCTGATCGGCACATGCTGCCAGGGACCAAGCCAGGGTATCGCCATAAAAAGAAAGTGCTTTCTGCCTGGGTACAACTCTGAAGAACGAAAAGAGCAAAGCATCGAGTCTATGGGATGTCAGATGTTTTTCTCTTTGCAATTCGACAAGGGTTGTGCTAGACTTCACTATCTTCATTCTCTGATGCCTGCCATAAGGCTGCAGGCCACCGTTTAACAAGAAAACACTTGCTTAACCAGTGTCCGTCTGGAAAACCGCTCCCCTTCTCTGGCGGCCGGAGATTGGGGAAGAGTCGCCGGGAATTTCCCGATGGACATCAGCCAGGTGGTTTCCACCTTTATACCTTGAAAAACCAGATGAAAGGAGGGGAAGAGAATGCCAGAGGTCTTTTCGGCGGTCAAGATTGCAGATGACATCGTGTGCAGAGATTGTCTTAACATGGAGGAAATGGTCACGGCGCAGAGGGGTATTACCGACTCACTGTCCGCTGACGAAGTTGAGGAAAAGGAATACATTTGCGCGCGGTGCGGCAAAAAGATTGAACCCTTCAGGCCGTTTGGTGCATAAACAGTGGCCTCCCGGGGGGCTTGAGGCCCCCGGGGAGGCGTTACCCTTTACTATCGAACGGGGCCGCTGACTTTTTCACAAAAATCCGCATTTTTTGGGCCGGGCCACAAAAAGTACGGTCGATTTCCAGAATCCGGAACCTGCCGGAAAAGACTCTCGTCCACACGTCGCAGAACTCCACCGTTCGTTTCAGATCCTTGAGCGATATACGTCGCCTCTGAAACCTTTTCAGGGGATGGTGCGTGTACGGGAAAAGTTGTGTTGATTGACAGGATCCCGGTTCAATCGCCCTGAGGCGACTGAAAGACAACTTCCCCAGTTGTCCATGCTTCAATAGGCCGCGGATGTTTGAAGTAATCTCGTATGGCTTCTGCAATCTGTAACAGATCGGACTGGCATCCCATTTTCCGGCAGTAATCCAGAAGGTATGTTTGGACAGCCCGGTGGATCTCACGTATCTGCGGGTAACAACGGAGTCTGGCCATAGCATCTCGGGCCTCAAAAACCTTTTTGCAGTGGGCGGCACTCGTGCTGGTACAGGCCCTGCAGACAGAGGGCCTCACCT
>JBKHJD010000166.1:0-5177 GCA_046538315.1 Syntrophobacteria bacterium | reverse complement strand
GGACAATAAATCGCAAAAACTTCCTTGAAGTCAAGGCCAAAAGTTCCGCGACCGTCGGACTCCAGCCAAAAACGTTGGGATGTGCGAAAGGAGCGGAGATGTGGACCGGATTTCAAACCGGCTTTGAACTTGTCAGTACCAGGTAAACATGGTAACGTGGCCTGGCAATTTGCGGGAGCCGGGGCATGGAGGCGGCGGTGGGTCCGAGGGCGTCGGTGCTGTGGACATATCGGGTTGACCCATACGAGATCCACTACCTCAAGTTTATCCTGGAGGGTTATGAGGGAGTGGCAACACTTACTACCCTGGATTCCCGTGCCGGCCTGGTGCGGCTGGCAGTGCCGCCGGGATGCGAAGGTACCGTGGAGGCTCTGATGGAGGCTGTTGGCCAGGAGGTGGAACTGGAGCGTCTTCACCCGGAGGGATCCAGGGAAGCGGCAGTGCCGTGACCTGGATGATACGGTGGCACTGCAGAGAAAATCAGCTTCAGGGAGCGAGGCGACACAGGGGAAAATGGACGGCGGCAGGCACATCAAACGGCTTTTCATACGAACTTTCGGCTGTCAGATGAACCACTACGACAGTGAGAGGTTGGCGGAGATTCTCAGAGAGCACCAATGTGTGCCTGTGGATGATTATCGCCGTGCCGATTTGATTTTCGTCAACACCTGTACGGTTCGCAACAAGGCCGAACAGAAGGCATTCAGTTACCTGGGTCGACTCAAGGCCATCAAGCGTAAACGCCCGTGGGTGGTCATCGGCATGGCCGGTTGCGTGGCCCAGCAGTATGGTGAGTGTCTGCTCAGGCGGCTGCCCCACCTGGATCTGGTAGTGGGTACCCATGCCATCGGCAAGGTGCCGGCAATGCTCGCACGGTACGAGGCCACCGGAGAGCGGCAGGTATCTGTTGATTTTGGCTATCATTTTGGTGACCCGGTGGATGGTCGTCCGAAATCGCCGCCGCCGGCGGTCTCTGCTTACGTCACCATTATGCGGGGATGTAACAATTCCTGCACCTATTGCATTGTGCCCAAAGTGCGGGGCAGGGAGTGCAGCCGGCCGCATGACGAGATTATCAGGGAAGTGGACAGCCTGGTGAATAGCGGGGTCCGGGAGGTGACTTTGCTGGGGCAGAATGTGAACTCCTACGGGCGGGGAGTTGGGGGACAGCCTGACTTTGCCGAATTGCTGCGCCTGGTGGCGCAGGTAAAGGGGTTGTCGCGGATTCGCTTTACCACCTCCCATCCCAAGGATCTATCTCCAGCGTTGATGCGCTGTTTTGCCGATGTGGAGCCTCTGTGCCCCCATATCCACCTCCCGGTGCAATCTGGCTCGAACCGGATTTTGAGGCGAATGAACCGTGGCTACACCAGGGAACATTACCTGGGCCTGGTGGGGCGACTGCGGACACTTCGTCCGGATGTCTCCGTCTCCTCCGACATGATTGTCGGTTTCCCAGGGGAGAGCGAGAAAGACTTTGAGCAAAGCTTGTCTTTGCTGGAGAAGGTTCGCTTCGATGCCCTGTTTTCCTTCAAATATTCGGATCGACCGCAGACAGCGGCGGCTCGTTTTGGCGGCAAGTTGCCGGAAGAGGTCAAGCTGCAGCGGTTGCAAACGCTCCAGAGCCTGCAGCAGCGTATAACCCTTGAGGGCAATGAGGCCCAGGTGGGTCAAATCACCAGGGTTTTGGTGGAAGGTTCGAGTCGGGTCGGCGGCTCCCAGCTCTGCGGCCGTACGCCACACAATCGGGTAATCAATTTTCTGGGACCATCAGAGCTGGTGGGAAAAGAGGTGGCCGTGCTGATTACTGCCGCACATGCCCACTCCCTGGACGGCGTGGTGCGTTTGGAGGAGAACATGGGTCTGCAAGCCGTGAAGGAGGGGTCATGGTGCGGGAGATGAAGGTCTCGGGTCTGAGCATAGACCCGCAGAGCAAGACACCCATCGTGATACTGAAGGATCTTCAAAGCGAAACCGAGCTGCCCATCTGGATTGGCCTGATGGAGGCGACCGCCATTGCCACTGAACTTGAACAGATACAGTTTGCCCGGCCTATGACCCATGATCTGATCAAGAACCTGATGCGGCATTTAGGTGTCAAGGTGGACAGAATCGAGGTCTGCGATTTGCGCGACAATACCTTCTATGCCTGGATATTCGTGACTGTAAGGGGCAAGGAGATCAGGGTCGACTCCCGGCCCAGTGACGCCCTGGCCATCGCCCTGAGGATGAAAGCCCGCATTTACGTACATGAGAGGGTCATCGAGGGAGCCGGCAAGGTTGAAATCGCTGCCAGGGCGGAAATCGAAGAGGATGATGCCAAGAAGTGGACCCAGATCCTGGAGAATCTTTCGCCGGAGGACTTCGGCAAGTACAAGATCTGATCCGGTAGTAACCGTTGTTCAACCCTGTGATCCGTGAATCCCTTTACGCTTGCCCTCTGTCTCAACCTTTCAGCTTCCTGCTGCCAGTGTCTTACCGGGTATACACCTTCAGGGATGAAACGGCTTGCCTCCCTGTCCATGTGTTCATGCGAGGAGAGTGCGGAAGGCTAGGGGGCGGAATACAAGGAGGAATGCTTTGATTGACCTGCATACCCATTCGCTGTTCAGTGACGGAGAACTTCTGGTAAGCGAACTCGTTCGGCGCGCCGAGGTCATAGGGTGCCGTTTCATCGGGATTACCGACCATGCTGACCGCAGCAATCTGGACCTCATTATTCCCCCGGTGGTGCGGGCTGTGGCCGAGATCAATCGTCACAGTCGGATCCAGGCCGTGGCGGGCATCGAGCTTACCCATGTACCTCCTGCCACCATCGGGTCCCTGGCTGCTGAAGCCAGGCATCTGGGTGCGTCTCTGGTGATCGTTCACGGTGAAACCATTGTAGAGCCGGTAACGCCGGGAACAAACCAGGCTGCTCTGGAGGCTGATATTGATATTCTTGCTCATCCAGGTCTGCTCAGACAAGAGGAAGCCGCCGAAGCTGCGCGCCGGGGGATTCTGCTGGAGGTATCGGGCCGGAAAGGACACGCCTTTGCCAACGGGCACGTGGTCCGGGTGGCCAGGGCCACAGGGGCGAGTCTGGTACTCAATTCGGATGCCCATGCACCGGAGGATCTCCTCTCCAGAGAAATGGCAGAGAGGATCGCCCTGGGGGCGGGACTTGACAGGGAGGGCTTTCAGCAGATGATTGAAAACGCCGAGGCTCTGGTGAGACGCAGGCACCATGGGGGGACATGACGACAAGGCGTCGCAGCAAGTGGCTGGCAATCTCCGCGGGAATTGCTATTCTCGTGGGCTGGCTCATCTATGCAGCGGTTCTGGTCTATCGCGTCGAGATGGGTGACGGAGAGGAAATTCACCTATCCGAAGTGCAGACTCTGGTGGAGCAGCAGCCCCGGGAAGAGTGGTTCGCCATCTACCAGCATGGCCGTAAAGCCGGCTACAGCCACACCCAACTGCGCCCGCAGGCGAAAGGCTATGCGCTCACCGAAGAAGTCTTTCTCCGGCTCAATGTTCTCGGGGAAGTCCAGGACGTAATCACCAGGATAGAGGCCCGGCTGGGAGGAGACTTTGCACTGAATGCATTTACCTTCAGGCTTCAGGCGGGGGCCGTATCATTTCGTTTGACCGGGAGCATCCAGGACGGGAGCCTGAGCCTGGTGGGCTGGATGGCTGGTCAGGGGCAGAGCCACCAGCTGCCGCTCTCGGGTCCGATTTACCTGGGCGGCGGTGTAGAGGCTTTCCTTGCGCATCAGCGGCTGCGGGTGGGGGAGACCTACCGGTTCGCCGTGTTCGATCCTGCCAGCGTCAGTGAGAACCTTGTACGCCTCCGGGTGGCGGCACGCGAGACCATCAGGATTCAACAGCAGGAACACGAGGCCTTCCGGGTGGAAATGGATTTCCATGGGACGAAGCTCACGAGCTGGATCACCCCGTACGGCGAACTGGTCAAGCAAGAAGGCTTTCTGGGTTTGACCATGGTCAAGACCGACGCCAGGGGTGCTCTCGGGGGTAAAAGCGAGACAGCGGTGGATCTGATGCAGGAGACCGCCGTGGTGCCGGACCGCAGCATTGCCAGGCCCCGCCAGTTGAAACGGCTGCGAGTGTACCTGGACGGCCTCGCCGGCTGCGGCTGGGATCTGGAAGGCGGCAGGCAGGAGTGGCACGACGGTGAACTAACCGTCGTTCGGGAGTCTCTCGAGGAGCTTTCCTCAGTTTCCATCCCCGTCACAAACCCTGAGCTGGCCCAGGATTTGCAGCCGTCCTTTTTGATCCAGAGCGATACCCCGGAGTTAAAAGGGGAGGCGGCCGAGATTGTAAGTGGGGAAAGGGACGCCTTACGAGCTGCAAGGAGGATCAGCGCCTGGGTTCACCGCTATGTGCAGAAGCGCCCCACGCTGTCCATCCCAAACGCCCTGGAAGTATGGAAGAGCCGGGCAGGAGATTGCAACGAGCACAGCGTCCTGTTCGCAGCCCTGGCCAGGGCAGCAGGTATTCCGACCCGGGTCGCAGTTGGCCTGCTCTATGCGAACGGCCGTTTTTTCTACCATGCCTGGAACGAGGTGTATGTAGGGAGGTGGGTGGCGTTGGATGCCCTGCTCGATCAGGTCCCGGCTGACCCCACCCACATCCGGCTCATCATTGGCGGGTTGGAGCGCCAGGTGGAAATAGTGCGTGCTGTTGGCAGGCTTGGTATCCGGGTACTGGAGTATGAATAACAACAGAGTCTGGAGGCATTTTCCGGGCCTCTGCCTCGCCCGCCAGTAGAGCGGGTGGCTGGGATTGCGGAGGAGGTGATGATTCGTCTCGAAAAGGTCACCAAGAGATTCCGCCAGGTTACGGCGGTTGACAGCGTGAGCCTCCAGGTTGGTCCCGGTGAAATCTACGGCTTTCTGGGACCAAACGGCGCCGGCAAGACTACCACCATCAGGATGCTTGCCGGCATCCTGCGCCCCACATACGGCCGTATTTGGATCGACGGCCTGGATCTTGAGAAACATACCCTGGAGGTCAAGCGGCGGGTTGGTTTCATTCCCGATCGTCCCTTTCTCTATGAAAAACTTACGGGCTGGGAGTTCCTCTCCTTCATGGCAAACCTTTACGGCCGCAACGGCACCGAGCGCGACAGCCGGATTGAAAGGCTTCTGGAGCTCTTCGAGCTCACGGAGTGGGCC
>JBKHJD010000165.1:0-5205 GCA_046538315.1 Syntrophobacteria bacterium | reverse complement strand
ACGCCCGGTTTAAAAAAAGGGGAGGTCTCTAATGTCCTTGACAGAACTTCTTGTCCTTTGGCCGCAATATCCGCTCCTTTCAATGATCATATGGATCGTGGTTGCGGTGGTCCTGCTCTACCTGGCACGCTCTCCGGCTCACAAGGCCATATACTCGCTGAGCCGCGTCGTCCACAGCGGCCTGCGATTGGCGGCGCACTCCGTGCTCCTGGCTGAGAACACGGTGGTAAGGAGAAACAAGGAGGTCTTGCTCACCGCAGGCATCGAGGCGGTGGAACGCTCCATCGAGCGTGAATTCCACAGGGTTGATGCAGCGGTGAAGCGGGACCTTGGCGGCTATCCAGCCCTGCAGCGAGCCCTCGCCGATCAGATCGCCCGGATGGATGAGGACTACCGTGAAAGCACAGAACTGCCGCCACCGCCACCGGATTGGGTTCAGGCAGTAGAGATTCTGGCCAGGCTCCCGGGCGATGCCAATCCATCCCTGGCGAACACTCTGGGCGAAATCCACAAGACCGCGCTGTCTCAATACAAGCAGTCAATGGAAGAATACCGCCGGGCGGTTGGCGTGCGCCATTCCCTGTTGCAGAAGATGATGCCCTACTGGCGAAAGCTTTCTCACGGCCTGGATCAAATGGGTAAAACCATCAGCAGCTTGCACGAACGTGCACGAGTCATCGACAACCACATGGCCGAGTATGAAGAGATCCGGGCCGCAACGAGCAAGGCTGAACGTACCTTGAGGGTCTCTGCAACCACACAGTTTCTTGTTTCGGCTCTCGTCCTGCTTGTTGCCCTGGGGGGCGGCGTGATCAACTTCAATCTCATCGCACTCCCCATGTCTGAAATGGTGGGAGGCGGAAGCTATATCGGTGCCTTCAAGACCTCCAATGTGGCGGCCCTGGTCATAATTCTGGTTGAGGTGTCCATGGGGCTCTACCTCATGGAATCACTTCGCATCACCCGACTCTTTCCCGTTATTGGCCAGATGGATGATAAAATGCGCATCCGCATGATCTGGATCAGCTTTACAATCCTTCTCCTCATGGCCAGCGTCGAAGCATCCCTGGCATTCATGCGAGACCAGATTGCCGCTGATATGCAAGCCTTGCGACAATCCCTTGCGGATGTGGAGATGGCGCGGCCCGTGAATCGCTGGATACCGACTGTGGGACAAATGGTGCTGGGATTCATTCTGCCCTTTGCTCTCACCTTTGCGGCCATACCGCTGGAGTCATTCATACATTCTTCCCGGACAGTTGCGGGCGCAGGGGTGGCTGCTCTCCTTCGCTGGTTCGCCTTCTTTCTCCGCTTGTTGGGAAACATCGCCCGGTACCTGGGCGAACTGACCGTCAACCTTTACGATCTGCTGATCTTTCCACCCCTGTGGCTGGAAAGCCTTATCCGGGAAAGGAACAAACAGAAAGCTGTTGTCGAGGAGGAATCGTGGTGAGCTACAGGCCAAGGGCCGCCGCAGTGCTGGTAACATGCTGCATACTGGCATGTGCCTGTGCGGATACCAGCAGCCGTTCCCGCGGGGTTTACATGTTCATGGATACCTCCGGCACCTATAGAGACGAACTGAACCGGGCCGGTTCTGTTATCAACTACCTGCTCGGGACCCTGCGGCCTGGAGACTCGCTGGCAGTGGCCCGCATCGATAGCGGCAGCTTCAGTGACAAGGACATCATTGCCAGAACGACCTTCGACCGGCGTCCGTCGGTGGCCAATCAGCAAAAACGCCTGTTCAAGAAGAAAGTGGATCAGTTCATCTCCACCGCGAAAAGTAGCGCCCATACTAATATCAGCGGCGGGCTTTTGCAAGCAGTGGAATATCTTGCTGAAACGGCAGCCGGGAAAAAATACATCCTCATCTTTTCAGACCTGAAGCAAGACCTGATAAAAGGGCACATCCGTGACTTTCCCATTCGTTTGCGCGGCTGCCATGTTATCGCCCTCAACGTGACCAAACTGCCAACCGACAACGTTGATCCCCGTGAATACCTGAATCGTCTGGAGGAATGGAAAGACCGGGTGGAGTCGGGAGGCGGCTATTGGCGGGTCATCAACGATCTCGGCCGTCTGGATACCATTTTCTCGAGCTGAACGTATATCAGCCCGATTCGGGGGCTCTCCTTCATACTCTCCTTAGTAAAGTCGGTGGTCCATTGTCAGTAGTCCGTTGTATGACGATTTTCATTGACCCGGGAGGGATTTACTCTGTAATTTCTGCCCCCACTTTTCTTTTGTTACATTCCGCGTTGAGGCAGACTTGGGAAATTAAAGATTTAAGGGGTGAAGGGGGAGGGGAAAGAATGCGTTTGCATGGGCATAATACCTATACCCAGCGTGTCAAGTGTGGGTAAAGATCATCGTCGATGGGAAAAAATAGTAATATTCCCGGATGGATACCAGATAGCAAAAAGATCGGAGTCAGCCTACCTGACCTCTGAAAGTCTTGATACAACGGACTACTGACAACGGACCACTGACACTACCAGCAACCTCATCAATGCTCTTTCTCTCTACGGGGCGCTGTGAGTCCAATTGCGGTTTGCAGGTGTTTCAGGCTCGCATCAGAAATCTCAGTAAATCGTACGCCCATGCCACGGGGAGGATCGTCCATTTCAGAGCTGTAAAGATTGGACCAGCTCACCTCCGCAGAAATGTTCAGGGGCGGGCGTATGGGCATCATGACAAATAGCTTGAGCTTTTGCTTCGGAGGGAGAGGCACCGGGCAGTGAAGGAATGCTCCTTTAACGCCGATGTTTATTGTTTCCCCGACCGTAGCTCCACAGTCGGTCAAGATGACAACAGGCCAATTGACTTCTATCCTGGAGTTCTGGCGTCTTTCTGTCACCTTTGATTTCTGCAAATTCATATCCAATAGCAGACAGCGGTACAGCCCAAAGCTTCGTAAATAACTCCATGCAACGGAGATGCCAAGCTGGCGTACATGAGGGCCGGCATAGATGTCGGCGTCTTTGTTGCAACAGGCCTGTCGCTTCTTACCAGATGCGCCTTTGTTGATTTATGGCGTCATATGCTTCCTGTATCTCTCGGAATTTCGTCCACCGAAAGGAAGTAAGGTAAAGAGCCTACCATAAAATGAGGCGGCATTCTATCCCCCTCCGTCCCCGTTTTTTTCGTTGCAGCGGATTGACGCAGCATTGAGAATCCCTATCTTTACCCAGTGATCTAATCGTACAGGGAAGAAATTTCGCAAAACAAAACAACAAGGAGGAATAGACAATGAAAACGACGTCCATCTTTCTCGGTTTCGTCCTGGCCCTGGCCCTGTCTTTCGGTTGTGCCAGCAACGAGGGGTATCACAAGACCGAACTGCCGGGTCCTGAATCCTACCTGGCGCATTTTTCTGACATGGATGAGAGCGACGACGGCCTTGTAACCTGGAATGAGTTCGAGGACTATTTCCCGCACGCCGAGCTCAGGGTGTTCAAGGCATTAGACCTGAACGAGGACCAGTACGTCGACCACGAGGAATGGCACAAGTTCATGCAGGCACACGGTTCCAGGCATAAAACCGGACATGGACCCAGCTATTGAGCACAGAGCCGCCTCTTCCAACTGCGGCGGCACCATGTGCAGGGTTGCCCGCCAGCATCCAGACCCGGAGGGCGGCGACTATCGCAGAAAGCAGGCCTGTCTGGAGACAAGTCTGCCCGGACCCTTTTCCATCTCCCCCAAGGCATTGCAGATGGCTTGCTCAAACGGCGTCAGCTTGATGGGAATGAGTTGGCGGATTCGGTTGTCCCGGCAAATTACCTCATTCTTCAAGCCTTCCACCAGTGGATTGACGACGCCGGAAGGCACCGGCGTCACCAGATTGATCCAGTACGTGGAAAGACGAGGCGTCAGTACGGGTACGGTAATAATGACCCGTTTCAGACCACGCACCCGGGCATAGGTCTCCATCATCTCGCGGTAGCTGAGTATATCAGGTCCTCCCACATCGAAGGACATACCAGCGGTGGCGGGTTCGCCGAGACAGCCCATGAGATAGCCGACCATGTCCATGATATCGATCGGCTGCGCCCGAGTCTCGATCCACCTGGGACACACCATTACCGGCAGGCGTTCAACCAGGGAGCGAAGCATTTCAAACGGTGCCCCCCCTGCCCCCATAATGGTGGGTGCCCGCAGAATAGTGGTCTGAACCGGGCCGGACTGGAGGATCCGTCCTACCTCCTGGCGGCTTGCCAGGTGCTTGGACAGATGATCACCTGTCTCCCCGAGACCGCCCAGGTAGATGATGCGCTCCACTCCTTCTCGATCTGCCGCCTGGCGGAAGTTCTGTGCCGCCCGGCGATCCCGCTCAGCGAATACCTTGTTTTCGCCGATGCTGCGCCCCCCCATGGAATGAACCAGGTAGTAGGCCACCTCGATTCCTTCAAGAGCCTTGCCGAGGGTTTCAGGTTTGAGAAGGTCGCCCGTGGCAAGCTCCACCGCCGCTTCGGGGCGGATTCGCCTCCGAATCTTTTCGACCGAGCGCACAAGGCACCGAATCTCTATGCCACGAGCAGAGAGAGCAGCGAGCAGACGGCCACCCACGAACCCGCTGGCTCCTGTCACCAATACCTTGCCGGAAATTTCAGCCATGCTTATAGTTCTCCTGTCAGCTTCACATCACCTCGGCAGTCTGTGAGATCGTGAGTAGACTGCCTGCCGGCGTGCATAGTCGTACAATTTATGGGGTAAAGAAACTCCTTTCACCTCCCGATGACACTGGGAGGTGACACCATCCGAGGCCGCGGTGGCTCTTCGGAGTGACTGAGAATAGAGTCAGTGGTCCGTCGTCAGTAGTCCATTGTAGTGATCTTTTTTCATATCCTCAGTTCAGAGATCAGCTAGTGTCCATCCGAGAATACCACTATTTCCTCCCCCTCGATGGGGGAGGATTAAGGTGGGGGTGACAAAATAAACAGGAAATCAGCCACTTAATCACTTCCCCCTGCCCTTCATCACCTCCCGCCAGGGAAGGGGAACAAAGGGATTCCCGATGGGCACTAATTATTGGCTGAAGGCACCTACACCCCGTTGTTGCGAAACGGTCCCGGAGCGGGTTCTCCTTTGTTCGAGCCCTGGTAACGAGTTTGTCCCGGCGTAAAGACAGTACCTGGAATTGTAACCCGCGGCAGGTCAGGAGGCGAGCTTGTTGCAGGGGATAGCGAGCCGCCGTCGGAT
>JBKHJD010000164.1:0-5261 GCA_046538315.1 Syntrophobacteria bacterium | reverse complement strand
CCACAGAATAGCCGACCTCAAAGGTTCCGATACATTCATCCTGGTAATACACCGGCACCACACCCCGGACCCCAAACCCGGCGACCCCCCATTCCAGCCCGGCAATGCCCTTGCCCGTCTCCTCCACCTGGTTGATGGTCTGACGAAAAGCCGCCATGTGCTCACCGGACTGATCGATCCGGTGAAGGCGAAGAAAAGAGGTGGCTGGTTTGACGTGAAAATGGAACTGTTTTACGTCGAATTCTCGCTTGAGAACCTGGTAGGCAGGCAGCAGCAAGTCAATGAGTGCCTGCCGATCTCTCAAGGCAAAGGCCTTTTGCACCTCCGGCGACTGGGCCACCTGATAGGCCAGACTCAGTGCCGAGCGCTTGCGATCCTCGACCTGATCGGAAAAGGCCCGGTAGTAATCATAGAGTTTCTTCTTTTCCTGGGTCTCGATCAGCCTGTTGTGGGTGTGGAAGCTCCAGAGGATCAAAGAGGTGGTTCCCACAAAGGAAAGAAAGAGAAAAGGGATGACCAACTTCCATTTAAGGCTGATATCGTGAATTCTTCGTAGACTCAATCCCTTGTCTCCGTCACTCTTCGGCGGCCTTCGCGACAGATCGAGGCTTTTTTTACCATCCCTCCACTACCTCTCCCAATGGAGCTGCCGCCTCTCGACAGAAATTGTACTATAACATATTCGTTTACACATTTCTTTGCTTTCAGTCTGTCCGGCGCCTGTCGTCTTTCGAAGGCTTCAAACGCCTACCTGACATCCTTCGATCCTTGCAGGCTCAGATTTGACGATCTGACCGTTTGAGGCTATGCTCTAGCAGTCTAACTCGGTCTTGGCGTCCCTGGGGCTCTGGGTTCCAGGGTCAGGGCCGGCGTTATTTGTCTTGCCGCCGGTCGGCTCTCGTCCAGAGATCGGGGCAACGATAGTGGAAAAAGGAGCGTGTATGGAAACAATCAAAATTATGCCGTGTCTCGATATGCGCGAAGGCCGGGTGGTCAAGGGGATCCACTTTGTGGATTTGCGCGATGCGGGCGATCCGGTGGAAAACGCCAGGCTCTACCAGGCCGAGGGTGCCGACGAACTGGCCATCCTGGATATAGCAGCCACAGTGGAAAACCGCAAAACCAGGCTGCAATGGGTGAAAAATGTCTCCACCGCTATCACGATTCCGCTGACGGTTGGCGGTGGCATTGCCACCCTGGAAGACATTGAGTTGGTCCTGGAGGCCGGTGCCGATAAAATCTCCATGAACAGCGCCGCCGTGAGACGTCCAGAGCTTATCAAGGAGGCAGCGGACAGATTCGGATCACAAAGGGTTACCGTAGCTGTGGACGGCAGAAGAAATGAGGGGCTGTCATCCGGCTTTGAAGTGGTGGTGGCGGGTGGCACCAAACCGGTGGGAAAGGATGCGGTCTCCTGGGCCAGAGAGTGTGAGCAGCTGGGAGCCGGCGTTATCCTCCCGACCAGCATGGACGGTGACGGTACCAGGGCCGGCTATGATCTGGAGTTCACTCGAGCCATTGCAGATGCGGTCAGTGTACCGGTAGTGGCTTCGGGCGGGGCTGGAACCCTGCAGCACTTTTACGAGGCGGCGGTCCAGGGAGGTGCAGAGATCCTGCTGGCAGCCTCGGTTTTCCACTTTCGCATCTTGAGCATCAAACAGGTGAAAGATTACCTGAAACGCAAGGGACTGCACGTGAACCTGTAGCTCTCCCCACTGGTGTCTCTACACCATACTCCGGCTGACACGGGGATACAATACGCGTCACCGTGAGGTTAGTCAGTGCTGTCCGTTGTTTGTTTTCCGTTGTCCGTTGCCGAGGCCGGAAAAAAACGGCATGGGTACAAGGGACTACTGACAACGGACCACTGACCTTATCCCAGTCACTTCGAAGAGCCACGCGGCCTCCGGTATCTTTGCATGACGGTCTCACGTACAGGTAAAAGTCAGCTTGCTCCAGAGAGGACAACGAGGTACATCATCTTGCATTATTGGGAAGGGAAAAATCCCGGGACCTCTATCCGCAACAGGTCGCGCATTTTAGCAATGGCTGCTTCATATAGATTTTTCAGGCTGGACTCTGATGTGGCAGGAATAACCAGATCGAGTTCAATTACGTCATAGGCATCCAGATCCTGTTCTCGCAGGCGGATTTCGCTCCTTACGCGGGCCCATTTGTCCCCGGGCTCGTAAGAAACCCCACCGATAGTAAATCGAATGTCTGGCATGGCAACTACTCCCGCTTTTCCTTTTCGCACCAGTCGATGCTTCTGGCCCTGAGAATGTCATCAAGAAGCTGAAGGATACGATGTGTCAAGATCAGAACTCAGCGTCAGTGATCGTATCAAGCATGGTTCACTCATGGTTCACTGCCACTTAGCCCATAGCTCTGCATATTAGAGTTTTCAGGTGTAAATTGCAACACCTGGCTGACGGGGAAAATTATTACTGCTGCCCAAAAAGGTTATCCAGGAGGTACATTCGCATAAAAAAAGGGAAGCCCCATGTGAGCTACCCCCCCTTGTTTTTCCCTGGTGCCGGAGGCGAGAGTCGAACTCGCACGGGCCAGAAGCCCACTGGATTTTGAGTCCAGCGCGTCTACCAGTTTCACCACTCCGGCACCCGAAAAAATTGATTATATCGAGCCACCTCTTGGAGTGTCAAGGATCCCTTACAGTTCCCCCGTTTCGATCATCTCCATGATCAGCTCTCTCCGGCTCTGGCCCCGTTGAAGCCATCCTCTGTCCCCATGCCGGAAGTTGAGCTCCAGAACCCAGAAACTGCTGCCATCGAAGATCATATCCACAGCTACATCTGAGAGCTCGGCAGCACAGGCAATGTATCTGGCCAGAGAAACCGTTTCCGGTGGAATCTCGTCCAGTTCCGAGCCTGGAGATCCCCAGTAGCCGACCACCGCACGGTAGTTAAGAATATGGACCCTGAGCTCTCGACCTCCCGGCACATACTCCTGGATATAGGCCGGATTGAAACGGCGGTTGAACCAGTCTAATTGTTCTTGGTCTCGAATGAGAAAAACATGCCTCTCTCCAGAGGAGCGAAACGGTCTCTTTGCAACCAGTGGAAAAGTAAAGTCCTGAGAGATCAGGGTTTTCTGCTTGTTCCCATAATAGACACGCGTACGGGGATGTGGCACATTCAACAAGCGAAGTAACGCGGTTTGTTTTAGCTTGTTGCCGAGCAGCCGGTAGCAGTTTACGCTCGGAAAGGTCTCTTTTCCCAGGGTAGCAAAGATATCTACAAATCGAGTCGTCGGGTAGAAAATTACGTCCGCAGCCCGCAACAATCCTCGCTCCCCCATACTGTAGTCGGACATTTGCGAGCGCACTCCCAGGGTAATCACCCGGGAGCAGGCCTTCAGCTGCCCCCCTATGGCAACCCGCAGCCGCCTCACCTCTTAAGGTCCGCTCCGTCCTAAGTTTTCAAAACCCATCGGCTACGCCGGGCTGCGGGATATCCGAAGATGAACCGTTTACCGATACAGTTTTTTGTCCACAGCCCCTCTTGTAAAAAAAGCCCCGAGCCGCGCCCGGCCCTCCGGCACTTTGAGTGGGTTCGGTTGAGCGGTTCTTCAACCACGGGAAACAGCAGCTTTTTCTGGGAAATCATTCTGAAGAAGTTGGTCTCGGCAGGCGCAGGCCGTAGGCATAGCTTCTCATGCGAAAGAAGTTATCGAGAATGCTCACCTTGCTGTCCACGTAATCGTAAATCTTCACCGGCGGCTGGCCATTATTGCGCTGGAGCAATCTTTGCAAATTCTCCACTATTTTGCCCCGGAAGCTCAAGGGGGTGGTCAGGAACAAGGCAGCAAAACCGGCCTCCGGAATCATCTGTTCAAAAGACTGGCGGCTGGCCAGAACCACCTGAACTTTTCCCTCCTGCAACTGTTGGGAAAAGCGCTCGTCACCCTGGGCCACGTTTTCAGGGTCAAGAGAAATGTTTGAAATCCCTCGCTTTTTTAGTGTATCCTCCAGGGCACTGCCTGGTGCCTCTTCTTCAGTCAACACCAGGAGAGGACCTGTGGTGCCCTGACCGAGTTCATGGGCCACATCGTCCACAATGAGCCGGTTGCGCCCCGGGTCTCTGGCCAGGGCAGCCATCATGGAAGGATAATCCTCGCTGTGCGCGTAGGGGTAATCAAAATCCGTCTCCCGAACCACAACTTCAACATGAAAGATGGCCCGGGTTCCTGTCGCCTCGGCCGTATTTATCTGGTGCGCTATGTCACCAAGATAGTAGTAGATCATCCGGGACAGCCGGTCCCTGCGCTGGGTAGTGGCAGACAATCCTAACAGGTAGCGACAATCAAAGTTACTGACAACCTGGGTAAAGGTGCGCGAAGGTGTGCGATGACACTCATCCACCACCAGAAAGCCGATGTTGTCCCGCACCTCGCGTACCCGGCGGTAGAGGGCACTGACGTGGGCCACCGTGACCCGGGACCCCATCCTGAACTCTCCCCGACCTATGGTGCCGATCTCCTCTGCCGGCACTTTTAGAAAGCGGACAAGTTTTTCCTTCCAGTGGCCGAGCAGCGCCACGTTGGGGACAACAATCATCGTGGGCTGGCGACGGTGGCAGATCAAATAGAGGGCAATGACTGTTTTGCCGCTCTTGGCATCGCCCACCAGCACTCCCTGATCTCTGGCGGCTACCGCTTCAAAGGCCCGTTGCTGGTAGTCCTTGAGCACACCGTGGAATTCAAAATCCACCGGTTCAACAGTACGCTGTCGATCCACCACACGGCAGGGTACGTTGAAGCGCCGGCAAAGCTCCAGTAACTGTTCCAGGAAACCCCGGGGAATGAAGTAATGGTGCCTCTGTTCATACAGACAATGGATCTGTGGAGGAATACTGCCCAGCCACTCCCCACGACTCTGGCGAAACTCGTACTCGGGGTTCGTGAAGTTAAGACGCTCGGTAAGCTTTTTTTTCACTATGGTCGGCAGCAGGGTACTGGGTACCTTGATGCGTTGAGAGACCACGATGTTTACTGCTTTTCGCATTCCCTCTGTCTAACCTCCCGGACACTCACCCTCCAGGCACAATATCGCCCTCTAGGCCCCGAGAGTTCTGCCGTTCTCTTTATTGCCGGCACAATCCAAGCGTTCCGCACTACAGGTGGGAAGAAAAAACGGTGTCCCGCATTCAACAACTGCGACCGGTGCTATTGCACGAAAGGAGGTGTTTTCGCTTCACCACCGTGCTCAACTCGAAAACCGGGAAAAAACCACCGAACAATTC
>JBKHJD010000163.1:0-5266 GCA_046538315.1 Syntrophobacteria bacterium | reverse complement strand
GCCGCTGCCGGAGGTCTTCTTCCACGAGCCTGCCAAGCTCGTCAAGGGCGAGTTCCACGCGGGCGGAGTCCTGAATCTCCCGGACGCGGACGACGCGAAATCCCTCGTTGAAGAGAAACTGTTCGGCTGCTTCGACCCTGGCCAGCTTTTGAGGATCCAGCCCGATGCCATAGGGAATGCGAGAAGCCAGGCAGGCCATAGGGGGAAGATTCCAGCTCTCCAGGCCGAGATGTCGGCTCAGACGCCGGATATGCTCCTTGTCCAGCCCTGCTTCTAGAAGGGGACTGCGGATATTCAACTCCCTCAACGCCTCTCGGCCGGGACGGTGCTCCGCAGCCTCACTCAGTTGGCTGCCTTCAACCAGGTGGGGAACTCCGAGTTCGCCAGCCTTTGCAACTCCTCGAGAGAAAAGGTACCGTTTGCAATGGTAACAGCGATCCGGTGGATTCCTGCGTATTTGCGGGAGCTCCAGCGGATTCACCTGGAGGAGAATCTGCTTGATCCGTTTTTTCTCACAAAAGGTAGTGGCACATATACGTTCCCTCTGCGAAAGAAATGGTGAGACAAAGGTGAGGGCTTGTGCCCGTTCGCCGAGAACCTCGTGGGCGATATGGAGAAGGAAGGTGCTGTCCAGCCCACCGGAAAAGGCGATGAGGACGGAGTCGAGATCAGAGAGGATACTTCTCAGCTTGCCCAGAGGCTCATCCATCGGGTTTTTTCCTCCCAAAGCCTCTCTGTGGGAGCGGCTTTCCAGCCGCGATTTGTAACTATTCTGTGGGCAGCAAATGTTGCGGCTCTCCGAGGAGGAACTTCTTGCTCTTGATCCATTGTTTCAAAATCTCGGCGATCTCCCGGGCGCGCGTGATGCTCGAGAGCGGCACGGTCTGGACGCTCTTGCCGTTGAAGGGCATGGAGCCGCTACGCAGCTGAGCATACGTCACGTGGCCCAAAATATTATCCACACCCCTGGGGTAGTCTTGACCGTAGTCCACAATCGGGACAAGAATCTGTTCGTCCGAAACAGCAGTGTAACGCGCCATTTCCTCATCAAGTACGGGGATGGGCACTCCCAGGCCAACCGCGAGAGAACAACCGTAGCCGAGCATGCTGACCCCGACCAACCAGCGTGGGTGCATCTGTTTCAGATCACCAATGACCATCAGAGTTCCTGCGGGCTGTAAAGGAATGCCATCGGAGGTTCGCTCCCCCTGCGGCCGGTGCTGGGTCCCGGCCCAGGTGATATAGCCCTGCCCGCCCCCCAGAAAGATACGCGTACCCAGACCGAGGGTGCGATAATAGGGGTCATTCAGCAGGGGGCTTAACTGTCCGGAGGTGCAGTAGTTGGCATTGGCGGCTCTTGGCTTGAGCACGGCCATGTACGTATAGATGGTCCTGTTGGAAAGATTGATGGCGCAGTTGTAATTTTGATAAGCATTTCGGGGATTGCACAGCAGGGCTGAGCCGAGATTCTTCAATCTCAGTTTCCTTTCGTACTGGAGCCGAGGATAACAATCGGTGCCGTACGACTCTGCCCTCAGTCTGACAGGTTTCCGTGCGACCAGGTCAGCGATTACATGACCGCCGCCGTATTCAAAGGCACCGGGATGAACCTTGTTCAGGGGATCGTCCTCAGCGGGCTCGGTTGCGCCAATATATATATCCAGAGCCGCAAGGCCTGCATACGCGGGGACATCATTTAGCCAGACCTTGCTGGCCCGTATCGGGGGAGTAACCGGGGCGAAGTTGATGAAAGCACCTGAAGAACACATGGGCGAGAAGGTGCCCGTGGTAACCACGTCTACCTGCCAGGCGGCCTCAGTTTCACCTTGTTGCCGTACTATGTCGATCATCTCCTCAGCAGTGACAACCACTGCCTTGCCGCGCTTGATTTTTTCGTTGATCTCCTGAATTGTCTTGTTCACCTGAAATGTGGCCATGCCATCTCCTTTTCCTGAATTCCCTTCTATGGGAGCGGCTTTTAGCCGCGATCAATTACTTGGGGTCATCCTTTGAGTCTCTCATCTTTTCAACCAGAATGTCCGGGAGGGATCTTGCCTTCCAGGTGGCATCGATGGCCACACACGTGGCAGTACCCTCGGCGAGGAGCGTGGTTTCAGGAGGACGGAAAAAGTGAAACTGAAAGACAATGGACTTGTCCTTGATCTCTTTGACCGAAGTTTCCATTTCCAGAAGCTCGCCATAGCGGGCCGGAGCAAGGAAACGGCAGGCGGCGGCTACGATGGGCAAGCCGAATTTCTCTTCCCGGTTACGAAAGATGCTTTCGGGCTTGAGACCGAGAGAGCGGAGGAATTCTTCGATACCCCGATGGCAGTATCGGAAATAACTGACAAAGTACACCACACCATAGGGATCAGTGTCACCGAAGCGGACGCGTACCTGAATTCTGTGGGTAAGCATGCATAAACCCCTTGTAGTGTCAGCTCTACCGAACGTCGGGTTCACTGTATATGGCTGCGGATGGTGGCACAGGAGTCCGTCTGTTGTCAAGCAAGGCTTGCCTTGCTGCTTTCCGTACCAGGATTTTTCCCAAAAGAAAAAAATCACGAACTACTTTTTGGCTTGACAAACGCAGGTGCCAAGATATATTGAAAAGAAATCCAGTTGCTTAATAGCAATCTCGATCTTGCTGAATCAAGAGCGGCTACTATCTCAGTTGGTAGCTTTGCAGTCCTTGTCCTTCACAGAGAGTTATCTATTCCAAGCGAATAGCATATACGCCCAGATTTACCGACAAATCAGAGAATAACTGTGGCTCCTGGGTATCTTTGAAACGGAGAGCAAGGTTCAGATGCCACAACCCCACAGTGTGTATCTAAGACACAGTTCGACGAGTTGCATCTCCGACAATCGTGTAGAGAAGTAGTCGACAGGATTGTGCGGCAGGCTCATATTTTCAAGCAGCGTGGAGAGGCCGAGGGGACGCGGGCGAAAAGCCTTCCACTGCGCTGTTCACCGGTACTCTTCGCTGGTTTTCCACAGGCCGAGGGAGGCTTCAGGTGGGTCCACTCCCGCTCGGAATGCATATGAATATGGAGCCAACCGCGACAGTCCGCCCGGAGGCTCAGTGCAATCATGAGGTTCTTCCAGAGACTTCAGCCAAGCGGCGTGGAAGGGCACTGCTGCCTGACTCCAGCCAAATCACATCGGGAAAGGAGGTGGTAAGTGTCAGGGAAGAGGGATGAGCGAACCTCTGACGTTGAAAACGAGTTTCAGGACAGTCTCAGGAACAATAATGCTGAATCGGAGGTCAAGAGATGGCAGAAAAAAAAGATGTAGAAATAAACAGCAGGGCCGATACCCTTGATATGATGCATCCGGATATAAGGCCCTGGCCGGTGACTCCGCCTCCTTCGCCGGAAGAAGTGGCAAAGGTGTATGCCCGGAGGAAGGCGGAGGACTTCGGCAAGTGGTGCGAGGACAACCTCAGATACGAGTACTGCTTCAGGAAACCCGAGGCCTTGCAGGGTATGAGGTTTGTCTGTGTCGGTTTGTATCGATTGGGCAACATGTTCTGCTCCGCTTTGCTCTGCGAGGCAGGAGCGGAGGTCATCAAGGTCGAGCCGCCCGGAGGCGATCCGCTCCGGCAGCTTACCCCCTTCGGCAGGGAAGAGTACAAGCTCGAGAGCAAAATCACAGGCGAAAAATGCGGCCTTGACTTCCTCCACGAGATGCGGGGCCAGAAATCCATAACTCTGAACCTCGAGACCGAGGAGGGCCGCGAAATTTACCGGACGCTCGTCGGAACCTGCGATGGAGTCATCGACGAGATGCCTGCCGGGTACATGGACAGCATCGGGCTGGGCTACAGGCATCTTTCCCAGGCGATTCCGGGCCTGGTGTATTGCAACATAGCGGTGCGCGGCACCTGGGGATCTTACAAGGACAAGGTCTCCAAGTTCGGGCAGTGGACCCTCGAGCCCTTCGGCGGCTGCGCCAACGCCTTCGTCCACAATACCGGCTTCCCCCAGGACCAGCTTCCCCGAGGAAAGGGCGGTGACCCCACCAGGTCGGGCGTCTGGTTTGCCGACTACTGCGCCGGTGAGCAGGCTGCGAACAGCCTGCTGGCGGCCCTGTACTGGAGAGATGAGCTGGGCGGACCGGGCCAGTTCATCGAGGTGAGCGGTGCCGAGACCCAGATGGATATTCTCGACTTTGATATCAGCTGGTACGGCTTCAACGCCAGCATCAAGGCGAGAACCGGCGCCTGGGACCCCAATTTGAATCAGTACGAGTGGAACCCCTGCCGCGACGGCTACATGATGATCGGCGGCCAGACCGACAGGCTCTGGTACCGGATCGGCATGTGCATCGAGCGTGACTTCCCGCAGTTCGGCCGGCTGATCCACGAGGACCCCTTGTTGAAGGAGATGGGTGCGAGAAATGCACTCCAGGCCCTGGTCAAGACCTACACGCTTACCACCAGGTGGCTCAGGGAGATCAACCGGATCGAGGCCGAGCAGAAGCTTCTGGAGTACGAGATTGCCGCCGGGCCGGTTCTCTTTATCGACGAGGTCTCCGAGTTCCCCCACTTCAAGTATCGCCCCTGGGTCTGCACCATCAATACGGACCATTACGGGACCGTACTCTTCTCGGTGCCGCCGAACAACTATCAGATGCGGACGCCGCACCGGGTCAAACAGCTAGGCCGGCCGCTCGGCTATGACAACTACGAGGTCTACATGAAGATATGCGGCATTGGCCAGACAGACGTCAATCTACTCAAGGAGAAGGGGGTTATTTGAGATGTATAAACTGAAATACCACAAAGATCCGCGTGAATGCAGGCTTGAGGATCTGCCAGGTCCCAAGAGCAAAGAAGAGCTCGAGGAGATGAGGATCCCTTACGAGGAGTACTGCCGGCGGAAGTTCGATCCGGGCAACGAATTCTCCAAGCCGCAGTCCCTCAAGGGCATCAGGTGGTTGAGTACCACCATGTACATCTTCACCCCTCACTCGGTTTCCAACCTGGCAGAGCTGGGTGCCGATGTCATCAAGGTAGAGATGCCGCGGATGGGTGACCCCATGCGGCACTGCGCTCCGTTCAACGAGACCTACCTCTATCCGTTGCATGACACCAGGCCGGTGACCGGTACCGGTTTGGGGTATCTGAACGCCAACCCCAACGAGTACCACATCACCATGGACTACCACCTGGACGAGCTGAAGGAGGCCTTCTATGGGCTGGTCAAGATGTCCGACGGCCTGACGCAGTGCTACCGGCCCGGCACCTTCGACAGGTGGAGAC
>JBKHJD010000162.1:0-5275 GCA_046538315.1 Syntrophobacteria bacterium | reverse complement strand
GCCGGCCAACCGGCCCAACCGCCAAACCGGCTCAACCGGGTAACGGGCTCAACCGGCTCAACCTTCTTACAGCTGTTTGGCCAGGGCCTCTTTCAGCTCCTCTTCTGAAAGCTCCTTGAGACGGGCATGGGCCGCAGCCAGACGGGCCACCGGGACTCGGAGCGGTGAACAGGACACGTAATTCATACCGAGCTGATGGCAGATTTCGATGGAGCGGGGATTACCGCCGTGCTCCCCGCAGATGCCGATTTCTATGTCAGGGCGAGTTTTCCGGGCCCATTCGATGGTAATGCCCATGAGTCGGCCCACTCCCTTTACGTCCAGGATCTCGAAGGGATTGTCCTGGAGAATCTGGCGCTCATTGTACAGGGGCAAAAACTTGTTTT
Source organism: Syntrophobacteria bacterium (assembly GCA_046538315.1). Lineage (GTDB taxonomy): Bacteria > Desulfobacterota > Syntrophobacteria > BM002 > BM002 > JBKHJD01. The sequence goes on along the minus strand of JBKHJD010000162.1, from coordinate 4,889 downwards.
CCGCATCCTCCCGGGAAAAGGAAAAGGTCCCCTGGGTCAGATCGTTTGTGCCGAAGGAGAAAAACTCGGCCACCTCGGCAAGACGCCCGGCGCGCATGCAGGCGCGGACCACCTCGATCATGGTGCCGAAACGGTACTTCACCTTCACCTTGTGCTGCTTTTCCACGTCTTTGTGGATTCTGACCACTCGCTCGTGGACCCAGCGCAATTCCTGGGCGGTGCAGACCTGCGGGACCATGATCTCGGCATGGACGTCGATGCCCTCCTTGTTGCATTCAGCCGCCGCCTCCAGGATGGCCTGAATCTGCATGTCATAGATTTCCGGACTGGAAATAGCCAGGCGGACACCGCGATGGCCCAGCATGGGGTTTACCTCGGTAAGGTTACGTACCTTGTTGAGTGTCTCTTCCTTGCGTTTGAGCAGATGCTCGTCGAGACCTCGCTCCCGGATAGAGGACAGATCCTTGAGGACCGTGCCCATGGCCGGTATGTACTCGTGCAGTCTGGCATCCAGCATTTTCATGGTCTCCGGGAGGTCCTGGATGCTAGTCATGAACATGCTGAATTCTCGAAGTCTCTTGATGTCCACCATCAATTCTTCCGAGGTAGGGAGAAACTCGTGGAGCGGCGGGTCCAGGAGCCGGATGATCACCGGCAGGCCGTCCATCACCTTGAAGATCTCCTTGAAATCTTGCTTTTGCATCGGAACCAGGCGGTCAATGGCCTCCTGGCGCTCCTCGGGGTTGTCTGCAAGGATCATTTCCTGAAAGATGGGCAGCCGGTCCTGGGCGTTGAACATTCGCTCGGTGCGACAGAGACCGATGCCCTCGGCACCGTACTGACGAGCTTTTGCTGCAGATTCCGGAGTGTCTGCATTGGCACGGACTCCCAGGGTCCGCATTTCATCTGCCATCTCCAGAATGGAGAGCAGATCTTCGGTCATCTCCGGATCAATGGTGGGAACCTCACCGGAGTATACATTACCTGTGCTGCCGTCAACGGTAATGACATCTCCCTCACCGAACTGATGCGCCCCCATGGTGAGTTTTTTGGTGGCGTGGTCAATGTAAACGTTCTCAGCTCCCGAGACGCAGGGTTTGCCCATACCCCTGGCTACCACTGCGGCATGTGAAGTCTTGCCTCCGCGGGAGGTGAGAATTGCCCGTGAGGCGAAGAAGCCGTGGATGTCGTCAGGCTTGGTCTCCACCCGTACCAGGATCACCTGCTTGCCCTGTTCTTGCATGGCCACCGCATCATCGGCTGTGAACGCGATCTGACCCGAGGCAGCGCCAGGGGAGGCGGCAATGCCATGTGCCAGTGACTCGGTTACCGCCTTGGGGTCGATCCGGGGATGGAGCAGTTGCTCGAGCGCCTCAGGAGCGATGCGCATGACTGCCTCCTTTTCCGAGAGCAACCCCTCGTTGACCATGTCGTTGGAGGTTTTCACCAGGGCCTGGGCGTTCATCTTGCCGTTGCGGGTCTGAAGCATGTAGAATTTTCGCTTTTCAATGGTAAATTCGAAATCTTGAATCTCCCGGTAGTGGTTCTCCAGGGTCTGGCGTACCTTGAGCAGTTCCCGGTAGGCCTTGGGCATGTCTTTGCGCAGTTCCTTGATGGGTTTGGGAGTGCGAATTCCGGCAACCACATCTTCTCCCTGGGCATTGATGAGGTACTCGCCGTAAATACGATTGTCCCCCGTGCCCGGGTCGCGGGTGAAACCCACGCCGGTGGCGGAGTCATTGCCCATATTGCCGAAGACCATGGCCATGATACTCACCGCAGTCCCATATGCCATCTCCTTGGTAATGTGGAACTGGCGGCGATAGTCCACGGCCCTCCTGCCCATCCAGGAGCGAAAGACCGCCTCTACAGCCAGCTGGAGTTGGGTAAGAGGATCCTGGGGAAACGGTTTCTTGGTCTCTCGTTTGATGATGTTTTTATATTCATCACAGATGTGCTTCCAGGACTCGGCGGTGAGATCGGTATCGAGACGCGCTTGCTTGCTCTTTTTTTCATCCTCCAGCACCTGATCGAAGAGTTCATCGGACACTCCCAGGGCGATCTTGCCGAAGAGGGCAAGGAGGCGGCGGTAGGCATCATAGACGAAGCGCTCGTCCTTGGTGAGCTTGATGAGGCCTGCACAGGTTTCATCATTGAGCCCGAGGTTCAGAATAGTCTCCATCATTCCCGGCATGGATAGAGCCGCGCCGGAGCGGACCGATACCAGGAGCGGGTTGTCGGGGTTGCCGAAGCCTTTGCCGGCCTTGTTTTCCAGCTCAACCATGTGAGTGGAGACCTGATCCATGAGTCCCTTGGGGAGCTTGTTACCCGAGTCCAGGTATTCGACACAGGCCTCGGTGGTGATGACGAATCCAGGGGGGACCGGAAGACCGATCTGGGTCATCTCACACAGGTTGGCACCCTTGCCACCGAAAAGCTTCTTGTTCTTGCCGTCGCCTTTTTCAAAGGAAAAGACGTAGGTTTTGCCGGCCATCATGATCCTCCTCTTTTGCTGAACAGTACACAGTCTCCCTGAGTCCTGCTGCAATGACCAGATGCAGCTCGTGTTTTCGCCCTTGTTTTGCTATGGTTAGGGATGGCATAGTATGCATTATGTTTTTTGAAAAGGCTATAGTGTTATGGTGTTGTAGGCCCATAGAGGACGGATACTTTCTTATTCAGACGCTCCAGGAAAAACTGCTTTTAGAATAAGTATCGGTGCCAGTGCGGCCCTAGTCAAGGCCTAGATCGAGCGAAGAATGCAAAAGGGCCGTTTCAGCTTTTCTATCGTCAATTGTTCGCGGATTTCATAAAATAGATGGAGTCGGCAGAAAAGGAGATCTCCCTGGCTGCTGAGAGGAAGAAGTCCTCGCGAACAAGATTCGAGCACGTGACAGGAGCAAAGGAAATGGTGCGCTTACGGCGATCGGTACTCTCCGTGCCGGCAAGCAGCGAGAAGATGATCGCGAAAGCCCGGGGACTGGCGGCCGATGAGGTCATGCTGGACCTCGAAGACGGCGTTGCCCTGGGAGAGAAGGAAGGTGCGCGGCAGAAAATCACCCGTGCCTTTCAGGATATCGATTGGGGAGACCGGGTTCGGGCTTACCGGATCAATGGTTTGGACACCCCTTTTGCCTATCGTGACATCATTGAAGTCGTGGAGCAAGCCGGGGACTGTCTGGACGTGATCGTGCTGCCCAAGGTTGAGAGGGCAGCGGAGGTGCAGTTTGTGGATCTGCTGCTCGGGCAGATCGAGCTTCGCCTGGGGCTGTCTCGGTCCATCGGCCTCGAGGCTTCCATCGAGACGGCAGGGGGAATGGTGAACGTCACGGAGATCGCCTTTGCCAGTGCGCGGCTTGAAGCGCTGGTTTTCGGCGTGGCCGATTATGGGGCTTCCCTTACCATGCCCAGCAGTGGCATCAGCGGACACGGCGATGCCGAAGAGCACCATCCCGGACATCGCTGGCACTTTCCCATGAGCCGCATGGTCATGGCGGCCAAGGCAGCAGGCCTGCAGGCCGTTGATGCCCCATACGGAGACTTGAAAGATGAGGCAAGTCTGAAGAAATCTTGCCGGATGGCTGTCTCGCTCGGATTTGACGGGAAATGGGCTGTTCATCCCGCGCAGCTGGAAATCATCAACGATACCTTTACCCCGAGTGCTGAAGATATAGAGCGGGCCCGGCGTATCTTGCTGGCCTATGATGCAGCCAGGCGCAGGGGGGAAGGTGCCACGGCTGTAGATGGCAAGATGGTGGATGCCGCCTCCATTCGGCTGGCCCGTATCACCTGCGAACAGGCCCAGCGCCTGGGCCTGATGCCAGAAGAGGAAGGCTGAGCTCAGGGGGCGAATGGAGATTTGACCTGGAAACCCCCACAGCGACCCTGACGACAGGGAGGTTTTCTTTGCTTCTGACTTTTGCTATGTTTCAGTAGGCATAGACTTTATCCTTCACAGGACTCACGCTCGGGAAAGGAGGCATTGTATGCCCCGTGGCGAACTCTACGATCTCGTGATAGTCGGGGGTGGCCCCGGCGGTCTTGCTGCTGGAATCTACGGCATGCGAGCGGCACTGAAGACCGCCCTCATCGAAAAAGGTGTTGCAGGCGGCCAGGTGGTTATGTCGGACGGGGTGGAAAACTACCCCGGCTTCGACCATATCAGCGGTTTTGAGCTGTCGCAGAAATTCCTTCACCATGCCCAATCATACGGTCTCGAGTTTATTCAGCAAGAGGTTGTGGCTGTGGATCCGGGGCTCGAGTTTCATACGGTACGGCTGGCAAATGACGAGTCCCTGCAGGCGCACGCAGTGATCCTGGCAACAGGCGGCAGTCCGCGGAGGCTCCATGTTCCTGGTGAGGCTGCCTGCTACGGCAGGGGGGTCTCCTACTGCGCCGTATGTGACGGTTTCTTTTTCAAGGACAAGACCGTTGTTGTGGTTGGCGGCGGGGATACCGCCACCGAAGAGGCTCTCTACCTCGCCAAACTGGCCAGGCAGGTGTACCTGGTCCATCGACGCGAAGCCCTGAGGGCCAGCAGAATTCTGCAGCAGCGAGTTATGGCTGAATGCAAGATCGAGATTCTCTGGAATACCGTTGTCACCAGGATCAAGGCCGATGAAAAGGAAGTCTCCGCGGTTGACTTGCAGGATACGCAGACCGGCGAGCAACGCGAGCTAGCCACAGACGGTGTGTTCATTTTCATTGGTTTTGTGCCCAATAGCCAAGTGGTGCCTGCGGGCATCAAGATGAATGACGAGGGCTATGTGGCCGCCAATGAAAAGTGCGAGACGAGCATTCCCGGCATCTACGCCGTGGGTGATCTGAGGGAAAAATATGCCAGGCAGATTGTCGTGGCCGCAGCGGACGGCTGCACCGCCGCTCTGGCC
>JBKHJD010000161.1:0-5292 GCA_046538315.1 Syntrophobacteria bacterium | reverse complement strand
GGATAGGTGCAATTGTTAATATCTTATACCATTTTATTTATGCGCGCGAACTAAGCTCGGAGACCTCCCGGGAGTAATAGCTAAGTGGTTGAAACATCTCACTGATATGGAGCTCCGCGCTTGTTTTCATCCCTTTTCGACCTCTCCCATCTCTTCCGCTTCGTCTTCGGCACCGGGGATGATTTTCTACCCGAATGCAAACTTTATACCTTTCTGCTTCAGCAGGATCAGGGCCTCGTGCCGAGCAGGGGAAAACCAGGATGCAGTGCGTGGAAAAGAGGGAAAAGATCGCAACATGATGAAGAATGAGGCGGAGAAACGCCTTGACTCGCATTCTGGTAGGTGGTAGAAAACACTGAAAAGGCGGCATGGCCAAGTGGCTAAGGCAACGGTCTGCAAAACCGTCAATCCCCGGTTCGAATCCGGGTGCCGCCTCCAGGACATCAAGGGGTCAGCCCGAAAGGCCGACCCTTTTTTTGTGGGCTGAAGTCTCGCAGTTTTGCGCATCTTGATCTCCAGCCCGGAGGTTCATCGCCGAGCAGGGTCTGATTCATGGAAGCTGGGGCGGCGAGCCTTTCCATACACTTCGGGGTTTTTCTTGACAACAGTGGAACCTGCCATTAAGGTGGATGCGCGTCTGGGGACGAATACCCAACTATCACATATGGTTCTGAGATTTTGCCATGCAGGATGACGAATCGCTCCATTCCCAGGTGCCGCAGCCCCCAGGGTTCAACCATTCAGAAAGAGGATTTATCGGAGGCTTTCTTACCACTGCCCGGGCGGTACTGTTGCGCCCAAAACTCTTTTTCCCGCATATGCCCGTTGCAGGTGGGTATCTGGGGCCCTACGTCTTCTTCCTCATATGCACCAGTTTCTCCTTCCTGGTCTCCCTGAGTCTCGATGTGGCGACAGGGGAGGAGATGCCCCTCACAGTCTTCCTGGGGATGACCCTGGCCCTGCTGATGCCTTTTTTGAGTGCTGCTCTTCTCAATCTCTTTTGCACCAGGCTTTTGCAGACCAGTGGTTCGTACGAGGCCACCTTCAGGGTGGTCTGCTATGCCAACGCGGTGAATCTGCTGGCCTGGATTCCGGTTTTTTTCATCCTCGCCCTCGTACAGCTTTACCAGATCTATCTCTGCGCCCTGGGCTTGAGTGTAGTCCACCGGACCAGTATAGGACGGGCTCTCCTGGCGATCGTCGGCACCGTGGTCACCGTTTCCTTCGGTATCGGCCTGGTGGCCCGGTTGTTCCTCTCCCCCTGAGCACGGGGCACCTGCCTGCCTCCCGGCAGCTTTCCCAAGGATCGCTGTGCCAGAATTATGCTGAAGACCGTGGCGGAGACCCTGGGGCAGGGGAAAACGTCCCTGGAGAAAGTGGTCTTCTGCCTCTGGGGAGATGAAACCCTGGAGATCTTCCGAAAAACGGCACAAGAGCTGCTGGACTGAGACGAGGAAGTCGGGAAGCCGACAGCGGGTGCCAGGAGTACGGCGGCCGGAGGTGGGTCTTACGCGAGGCCGGTGAGCTTAAGATACTCGTCTCTGGAGATAAAGGTGGTGCTCGCTCCCATGTTGAAAAGGAGAGAGCCCTCGGTGTGGGGCTCGAACACCTTGCCGACCTGGATTACCGGCTCTCTGAGGCAAAGGAAGTAATCGTCGAAAAAACAAAGGACAATGTCGACCCTTTCGCTTGCCTCAAGGAGTTCGGCAAAGGCGAGATTGTTGATGAAACTGCGGCCGCTCAATCTTTTCCGTCCCCGTTTGTCCACCCAGATCTCAAAGGTGACATCGCGAAGCGGCAGGCGGCGTCCGCTACCATTTACCAGGTAACCTTGATCCACCTCGTAGAGTCCTTCCGGCAAGTCTATCATAGCGTTTTCTCCATCTCCCTAGTATCCATTCAGAAATACCACTGTTTCCTCCCTCTCGCTTCCATCCCTCCTGCCAGAATTGACAGTGGGATACACGCGCTAGCCTCCGGTTTTCGAAACATTGCCGCCGAACACAGACTGCACGATACCGAGCAGAAAACAATGGAGGGCAGGATTGCCGGCAACCACGTCACCCACCCAGATGTGGTCCTTTCCGCCGCTGAAGTCCGATATGGTTCCACCGGCCTCTCTCACCATCAGCTCCCCCGCCGCGATATCCCACGGACTGAGACCCAGTTCCCAGAAGCCGTCACAGCGGCCGCAGGCCACGTAGGCAAGATCCAGGGCGGCCGCACCTGCCCGGCGCATGCCGCTGACTTTCATGAAAATCCGGGCGAATCCCTGGAGATATCTGGAAAGGACGGCTTTGTCCCGAAACGGAAAGCCGGTGGCAATCAGTGCCTCTGCGGGGCGTTGACGGCCGGAGACCACGATGGGGCGATCATTGAGGGTTGCGCCGGAGCCTTTTTCGGCAAAGAAGAGCTCCTCCCGACAGGGATCGTACACCGCTCCCAGGATTATAGAACCCTCATGCTCGAAGGCAACACTCACGGCAAAGACCGGGTAGCCATGAATAAAATTGGTTGTCCCATCCAGGGGATCAACCAGCCAGCGGCTTGCTTTCTGGTTCGGAACCGCTCCGGACTCTTCGGCCAGGATATCGTGATCGGGATGGCTCCGGCGAATCAGCCGGACGATTGCCTCCTGGGCCGCCAGATCCGCTTCGGTAACGTAGTCGAACCGGCCCTTCGCCCGCACATCCAGGCTTTGCAGTCTTTTATGGTAGTCGAGCAAAACGGCCCCGGCTTTCTGAACGCATTCTCTGGCGATTTCCCTCAGTTGGCCTTCCATCCACCCTCCCTTTGCTGTAAACAGCATGGTATCCTACCGACGGGTCACTGGCAAAATCTTTTTTGCAGCACTTGCAAGACATTGATGTTCCTTCTTTTTATCTGGTCCTTCCCGGACCGGCCAGGTACCGAAGTTGATTTTTGCGGCGCTCATATGGTAAAGTGCAGCCGTTTTGTTTGGGAGTGTGCCCACAGCGAGACAGCGGCTGCGAAGGCCTTTCGTTTCGCCGGGAGGGCGTCGTCCCGAAACATTATGGGGCGTCCATGCCAGCAGCGGCAGCAAGAAGCTTTACAGGTTCTCACCTTCAATTTTTCTTGCTCTCCCTTTCGCCTTTGTGATAGCTGGAAAAAGACGTCCGCCTCTGGTTGCCTCAATCTTTGCTTGATTGATGGGCTGAGCTATGGAAACGGTGCTGCTGCTCAATGCTACCTACGAACCGCTGCGCGTGATCTCCTGGAAGAGGGCCATCACCCTCCTGACCCGCGGCAAGGTGGAGGTGCTGGAAACCTATGAACGTGAGGTGAGATCCGTCACCCTCGCCATTCGCCTGCCGTCTGTGATCAGGCTTCTCCACCTGGTCCGGTTCCGGGAGCACAGCGTTCGTTTTTCCCGACAGAACATCTATATCCGGGACAAATATCAGTGCCAGTACTGCGGCAAAACCCTGAATCCCTGCGAGCTTACCTACGACCATGTTGTTCCCAAGTCGCTGGGCGGCAAGACGGCCTGGGAGAATATTGTCACGTGCTGCCTGCTGTGCAACAAGAAGAAGGGGGGCCGGACCCCGGAGCAGGCAAAGATGTGTCTGGTTCGCAGGCCAAAAAGGCCCACCGTGCACCCGATGCTGATGATAACCCTGAGAACAAGAAAGACACCCGAATCCTGGCGGGACTACCTCTTCTGGCATTCGGCGAGCGAAAGCTGGTGATACTTCCGAGATGATTATCGACTGCCATACCCATATTTTTCCGCCTTTCATCCGCGACGACCGCGAGCCTTTGCTCGAAGTAGACCCGGCGTTCCGATTGCTTTACAACTCCGCCAAGGCAAAGCTCGTGGGAGCCAGGGAACTGGTGGACCAGATGGACCGCTCGGGCGTAGACCGGGCGGTAATCTTCGGTTTTCCGTGGAGCGATCCGGAGCTCATGCACCGTCACAACGAGTACGTGGGCGAGGCCGCCAGCCGTTTTCCTGACCGGCTGCTGCCCTTTGTCTGCGTCAATCCCCGGACGGCCTCGGCAGCCGAGGAGGTAGAGCGATGCCTGGCGAGTGGTATGCGGGGTGCCGGAGAGCTGGGTTTCTACACGGAGACCCTGGATTTGGAAGTGAAGGAAGTTCTGGATCCTATTGCCTCGTCCTGTCGGAGCTACGACGTTCCCCTCATGCTCCATACCAATGAACGAGTCGGGCACTGGTATCCCGGCAAGGCAGAGGCGTCTTTGAAAGTGATCTATGAGCTTATTCGAGACCTGCCCCACAATCGCTTTATCCTTGCCCATTGGGGTGGGGGGCTTTTTGTGTATGAATTGCTCAAGAGGGAAGCACGGGACGTTCTTTCCCAGGTGGCCTACGATACCGCCGCCTCCCCGTTTCTCTATGACCCGAAAATCTATTCCGTGGCTGTCCAGATCATAGGCGCCAGGAGGATCCTTTTCGGCAGTGACTATCCCCTTATCCCCCCGGAGCGCTATTTCAAAGAAATGATCAAAGCCGGCTTGACCGATGAGGATCTCACCTGGATCAAGGGCCGCTCAGCCAGGGAATGGCTCGGTCTTGACCATGAGCAGTGAATGCCCGGTGGGCCGCGGGTCGGAAAGGAAACAGCATGGGAGCCCTGAAAACCGATCTCAAGCAGGCTCTGGAAGAGGAGGTGGGCCGTATCCCCCGCGCCTTTCGCCACGAGGCCGTCATTCGTCAGACCATCAAATGTTTCCTCTACGGCATGGTAAAGGCGGCGGACCTTTGGCCCGTGCCGGACTTCAGGCCGCCGCGGCTGACCGACGGGTTTGTTGACCTGATCGGTATTGACTCCTCGGGAGCTGTGGTGTGCGCTTTTGCCATCGGTCCGCTGGTGGATCTCAAGGCGGTCAAGAGCCTGGAGGCGCTGGATGTAGAGGAAAAGTGGATGGTTACCTTCTCGAGCCTGGCCAGAAAAGTGAAGGAGAGCACGTTTTTCCTCAAACCGGGTATCGAGCACCTCCACCTGGAGCAGAAATAAGACCTCCTGAAGCGCGGCCTCCGCTGCCCTGTATCCAAAGCAGCTCCTCGCCAGTATTCAATCCCACGTTGCAGGGTTTTTTCACTGTTGTTTTCTCCAATCGGTTACCGTCCAGAGACTGCTCGGTCTCTGGATCCAACCTTTTATTATGTCCCCCCGCCGAGGGAGGGGAAAGGATGGTTTTGCACAGGCACCCTGATACCGATACCCACTGTGTCAAGTGTGGGTAAAGATCAGTTTTTGCAAAGGGGGGAACGGGACAGGGAAACCATATTCATGTTGCGAAAACTGA
>JBKHJD010000160.1:0-5308 GCA_046538315.1 Syntrophobacteria bacterium | reverse complement strand
GATCGGGATGGTCAACCAGCGCCTTCACAATGTACTCCACAAGTGCCTTCATCGATCTTTCCTTTACGCCTCCAGTGCTTGCCTCTTCGGGTTATTGGTTCAGCCGCTGACACTGCGGGCATCGGGGCAGGGTCACCCCTGATGAGCCAAGGCTTACAGGTATCTCCCTTGCCGGTTTCGGGCCACGACGCTCGCCGTTATTTATTGCCTTCTGGCTGATGTACCGGTGCTGCATTCTGAGCTCTATCCGTGCAGGGTGAAAGTTCCTCTTGCTGTCGGTTCCCGGAGCGCTAATCTTCCCAGGGCCAGAGCTTTTCCAGACTCTGCAAGCTCTGCCAGAGGGATGCTTCCTCATGCGGCTCCAGGGTGAGCAGAGGTCTCTTGCCTTTCTCCACCAGGTAGCGGAAGAGCTCTTTGAAGGGAACAGTGCCGCTGCCGATAGGACCATGGGCGTCGCTGCAGCCGTCGTTGTCGTGAAGATGAATCTCCCGGAGATGGTGCCCCAGCACGTCCAGCCATTCTGACAGGGAAGCCTCTGCAAAGGCATTCATATGCCCCACATCAAGACAAAAGCCGACATTCTCGGAGGATATCTCTTCCAACAGGGCTGAAATCATCTCCGGAGTACGCTCATAGACGTTTTCCAGATGAATGACGACCCCCATCTCCTGGGCCTGCCTGCTCAGGGGTTTCCAGATACTCAGGCTGTTGGCCAGCCACTCCCGGCGATGGCCGTGATAACGGCGGTCATCATAGCCGGCGTGGAATACAATGCTTTGCGGCCGCAGAGAGGGCACCACGTCCATGGTACGTTGCAGTCGCCAGGCGCTCACTTTCCTGATGCGCTCGTCCACCCCTCCGGGGGCAAGGTCCATGAAAGGTCCATGCAACGTGATGGTCCGGCCTTGCTCTACAAAACGACAGGCAATCTTCTCCAGGGCTGCCTCATCCCATTGATCCAGAACGGCAGCATTAACACCGATCTCAGGGTTTATGCCGTAAGAGAGGAACAGATCCAGATAGCGGTCCGCCAACTGCTGTACCGGCGCATGCACCTGCACCCGGTCCAGCAATCCAGCATGGACCGTCTTTGGAGTAAAAACCTGGCCCCTTTCTCCCGCACCGTTAGAAAGTCCGATAGGCACGATCCTTTGCAGCCGAAGCACCTGCGGAGCCGGCTCACAGGCGATCGCTCAGAGGGTTGCTAGCAGTATTCATGAACGTTATTCTAGCTGAAGGTTTGTGTGAAATCCAGCAAAAATAGTTTTACTTTTCAGCACAGCAGCGTTATCGTGCCCGCAGCGTCTTGGGGGAAAGCTACCCTGAGCCTGACGCGGTGTATCCCGAAGTGGAGCCATGAAACAGTACGTCATCGATCAGTTACGAGAGAAGGATTTCTACGCGCTGCAAGACTATCTGGATGGACACGCGGAGGAGGGCGCATTGCCGGGAATCTATTGGGTGCCCCTGCCGGAGACTCTGTATGAGGGGCTGCAGCACGAGCACAAGAGCTGCCAGCCCTTTTACTTTGCCGTCAATCTGGATCGTAATGCAATCAAGTTTGAAATGCTTGTACGCACCCGCAGGCGCATGCGCTGTGGCTGTATCCAGTACGCAACCCACACACAGCGCGAGTACATCATAGCCTATGCCGACCGGCTCTTTGAGACCCTGAGCCTTGTAACCTGACGCCCGGTCCGTTTCCGCCGGCACTCGGAGATCTCTGGTCCGGTTTGGTACCGTGCATTTTCCGTGCTACCTGATTGCGCGTTGCCGGAGTACCATATCTGCCAGAACCAGCCGTACCATTGCAGCGCACACGGGCACAATGCGCGGTATGGCCGAGACATCGTGTCTTCCTTTGACCGAAACTGTGGTGGGTTCACCGTCGGTGCGAATCGTCTGCTGCACCTTGGCAATGGAGGGAATGGGTTTCACCGCCGCACGCGCCACGATCTCCGCACCGTTTGAAATGCCTCCCAGGATGCCGCCGGCATTATTGGAGAGAAAACCATCCGGAGTCAGTTCATCGTTGTTCTCTGAGCCCAACATGTTTGTGGCGGCAAAGCCGCTGCCGATCTCAACGCCTTTTACCGCCCCGATCCCCATGAGCGCTGCCGCCAGGATTGCATCCATTTTTTCAAACACCGGCTCACCGAGTCCAGGCGGACATCCTTGAGTCCGAACTTCCACCACCCCGCCAACCGAGTCTCCTGCCTCCTTGACCTCCTGCAAGCGCTCAACCATTTTCGGAACTGCCGTGGAATCCGGGCACAAGAGGGGATTCCGGTAAATCTCCTCCAGGTCAAGTGTTTGCGCCTGTATACCCCCCAGGGCGAGGGTATATGCCACGACACTAATCCCATGCTGATCCAGAAGGGTCTTTGCCACAGCCCCGGCAGCCACGCGTGCCACTGTCTCTCGAGCCGAGGCACGGCCGCCGCCCCGCCAGTCTCGAGTTCCATATTTTTGCCAGTAAGTGTAATCAGCGTGGCCGGGCCGAAAGAGGTCCTTGAGAGGCTCATAGGAACTGCTGTCCACGTCCCGATTGTAGATCACCAGGGATATGGGTGTACCGGTGGTGCGTTCCCCGAAGACCCCTAAGAGGATCTGCACCCGATCCGGTTCACGGCGGGGGCGTGTCAGGCCGCTCTTGCCCGGCTTCCTCCAGGCCAGTTCCCGGTCGATTTGCTCCGCCGAGATGGGCAAACCGGGTGGACAGCCGTCGAGCACCACGCCCAGCGCCGGGCCATGGGACTCCCCCCAGGTGGTGACTCGAAAAACGCTACCGAATGTATTGCCTGCCATGAGAACATTCCTTTTTTTTAACCGACAAGCGCCCAGCCTCACGTAAAGGATCCGGAGCAAGAAGACTTGCCCCTGAGCCGGCCCCCAGAGGCTATGGTTAATGATGTGAGATGTGGGCTATGGGGTAAAAAAGTTTACCACCGTACAGTCTTTGTCCCTTCCTCAGACCACGATGCTTACCCACACTTGACACAGCGGGTATACATGCAAAAGAATCCTTTCCCCTCCTTTGGTGTCACTCCGAACAACCACGACGGCCTTAAGTTCCGACTGTCAGGGCCAAGGGGGAGGCTGCGAAACCGCGAGCACCTGAGCGACCTTTGATTGACCTCGTGGCTCCAGCAAAGCCCAGCATGAAGATTTGATGGCTTGTCAAAGCCCACACTTCCATAAACGGTGCGAATTGCTCGTGGTGGAGCAGCCTCCCCCTTGGCCCGTTAAGGGCCGCTTTGTCTAATTACACTCGGTGGGCAGGCCATCGTGATTTTTCTTTGTTCCGAGTCTCCCGGCCCGGCCACTTCAGCCCATTCGGGGGAGAAAAAACAATGGTGTTTCCGGATGGAGACGGGGGCAACGCTATGAGCCATGAGCTCTCGGTCAGCCACGGCACTGGAGCCAGGCCAGAATGCGTCGAGCCGCCTCCTCTGGAGAATGGGTGTCGGTATCCACGCAAAAGTCCATCGCCTGTCTGTAAAGGGGCAGCCTCTCCTCGAGCACCTCTTTGATCTCGGTCAGCGAGTCCTCGCCTTTCAGGGGGGGCCGCTGCCCGGCGGTGTGGCTGTCTGCCGTCATCCTTTCAACAATGGTGCTCGGTCGGGCCCGGAGCCAGACTACTTTCCCGGTTGAGCGCATCAGGGCGATGTTCCCCGGCATCGTCACTGCGCCGCCGCCTGTGGCGATAACCTGCTCCGAGGAGCGACTGAGCCGGTCAAGCAATTGACTCTCTCTTTTTCGAAAGCACTGCCACCCCTCGTCTTCAACCATCTGTTGAATGGTCTTTTTCCCTCGGGCTGCCAGTTCCCGGTCCATATCCACAAACTCCCGGCCGAGAAGGCCAGCTAGCAGCCGGCCCACACTGGTTTTCCCCGTGCACCGAAAGCCTACCAGATACAGGTTTGTCAGAGACCCGCCGGGATTCACCTTGGCCCTACTTCCCGAATACGTACCGGGCGGTTGTGCCCAGTTGTCCCAGGTTCCTCACCACGGTGATACCGGCCTTTTCCATGGCCTCTATCTTTGCCTGGGCCGTGCCGCTGGAGCCGTCGATGATGGCGCCGGCGTGGCCCATGCGCCGGCCCGCGGGGGCGGTGAGCCCGGCAACGAAGCCGATGACCGGTTTGTTCACATCATCGACGATGTATTCGGCTGCATCTTCTTCCGCTGAACCGCCGATCTCCCCCACGATGACCATTCCGCTCGTTTCGGGGTCTTTCTCGAAGAGCTCCAGGGCGTCGATAAAACTGGTACCGATAACTGGGTCCCCGCCGATTCCCATGCAGGTGCTCTGCCCCACCCCGTTCTTGGTCAATTGATCCACCACCTCATAGGTCAGGGTGCCGCTGCGAGAGATCAAACCCACTGTACCCTGCATGTGTATGGGCCCGGGCATGATCCCCACCTTGCACTTGCCCGGAGAAATGATCCCCGGACAATTGGGACCAATGAGCCGCGAGCCGGAGCCCTTGAGGTAATGGTAGGCCTTCATCATGTCGAGCACCGGAATGCCCTCGGTGATGGCGACGATCACCGCAATGCCGGCGGCGGCAGCCTCCATTACGGCATCGGCTGCAAGGGCCGGCGGCACAAAAATCATGGAGGCGTTGGCCCCGGTCTCCCGCCTTGCCTTCTCCACCGTGCTAAAAACCGGAATGCCGTCCATCACCTGACCGCCCTTGCCCGGCGTTACGCCAGCCACCACCGTGGTCCCATAGGCAACGCACTGGCGCGTGTGAAACTGGCCCTCTCTGCCGGTGATCCCCTGTACTACCAACCTTGTGTTTTCGTCTACCAGGATACTCATATATGACCTCGCAATTTCTCAGGTCCTCAGCTACTTGATGTGGCCATAGTGTCATCTCGCTTCGCTGTCACTGATAGCCATTCATTGTCATGGTTGCTTTCCTACCGATTTCCATTGCGAGCTGATAAACATGTAATTCTTCTAGTTCCATCATGGTGCCCCCCAATGACTTGATGACCTGGTGACTCGGTGACCACAAAATTTTTTACCCGTTGGTATGCCAGGCACCTTTGGCAATCCGGGCCACCTTGTCGGCCGCCTCCCAGACATCGCCGGCAACATCCAGATTGAGACCCGACTCTGCAAGGATCCGGCGACCTTCGTCCACGTTTGTTCCTTCCATGCGAATCACCACCGGCACACCAATATCTACTTTCCTGGCTGCCTCCACCACGCCGTGGGCGAGGACGTCACACCGCAGAATTCCGCCGAAGATGTTGATGAGGACCCCCTGTACATTCTTGTCGCTCAGGATGATGC
>JBKHJD010000159.1:0-5346 GCA_046538315.1 Syntrophobacteria bacterium | reverse complement strand
GGGAAAGGCGAGAGCAGATAGCTGTAAGCTGAAAGCTCATAGGCTAGGGAAAAGAAGCCTTTGGCTTTCCCGGAGAATGACGTGGTGCCCGGAGGGCTGGGTTCTTTTGCCCGATTGCCGTCTCCTCTCCGAGGCGTAGGCTCTATGAGCCGGAGGCCGATCGGGCAAAAAGGAAGTTCTCTCTGTGCCTCTGGGGTGAATTAAATAAACCAAAGTTCAAAGCTCATAGCTTACCTCACAAGAAAATGTCGTGATTCTCAACAATTGGGTACGATTCTTGGAGGTTGTCTTTTCTGATATTTTTTGTTAGGTGTCTGCATACGTGGAAGAAGTCCTGTACGCCGAATTTCTGGGGATCTTCAAGGATTACACACCATGAAGTACCGCTGGATCTGCGATATCCTGGTTCTCAGCCTCATTGTCTACTTTGCGGTAAGTGCAACAACCCGCGTGCTGGATGCCAGGCTGAGCGTAAATCCGGCGGCGGAACCGGTTCCTGTCGAGACCAAGGCGACGCGATCTTGCAAGGTGCGGCCGCTTGAAGACTATGCAATTATAGCGAAGCGCAATCTCTTCGGAGGTGTGTCACAAGAACAGAGTTCACCTCCGCCCGAGGAGGTTGATCTGGACGGGATCCCTCAGGCCGTAAAGAGCCTCGGCTTGAAGTTGGTGGGGACGGTCGTGGCCGCTGAGCCTGTGGATAACTTTGCTATCATCGAGGACATCGGCACCCGCACGCAGCAAATCTACCATGAAGGGGACCGGCTGAAGCAGACCCTTGTCAAGAGGATCCTGCGTCACAATGTGATTATCAACACCGGAGAGCGTGACGAGGTGCTTACCATGGAGCAGGAAGAAAACGCTGAACAGCCTGCCGCCCGGGTGCCGAACGTTCCACCCCGGCCTTCTCCAGGTGCGCGAAGTTCTATGCGGCTGGAGCGCGAAGAGCTGGAATCCTCGCTGGAAGATCTGAACGAGCTGATGCAGCAAGTGCGAATACGGCCTTTTATGGAAGGAAACCGCCCCGGCGGATTTCTCGTAAGTAACATCAGGCCCGGCAGCCTGTTTGCCAGGATGGGGCTGCGCAACGGGGATGTTGTCAAGGGGATCAATGACCAGAGTATTACCAGCCCGGAGCAGGCCGTTGAACTGTACCGGAGTCTCAGGGAGGGAGGCGCCGTTGCCCTGGAGGTAAAAAGGGGCCGGAGAAGGCACCACTTGCATTACGAGATTCGTTAGTATCCATCCGGAAATTCCTCTTCCCTTTGCGTAGCGAGCTCCGGCTCCTGGAGCCTACGCATCGGAAAGGAGCGAATCAAGAAAAGGCGGAATGATTAACTGGTTGATTTTCTTTTTATTTTGTCACCCCCACCTTTATCCTCCCCGGTCGAGGGGGAGGGATTAGTGGTATTTCCGGATGGAGGTTCGTTAGCTGGATGGCAGCCGGGAGAAAACAGATGGCCAACTTTTATCACCGCTTGCGGTTTTTGAGTTTCATGCTGGCCCTGGTCTTCGGCTTCAGTGGTCTGGTCTATGCCCAGCCGCCTGGCGGTGAGGTGGAACGGCGGGCAGACAAGACTATCAGCATGGATTTTGACCAGGTTGACATCAAGGTTTTCATCAAGTTCATAAGCGAGCTCACCGGCAAGAACTTTGTGGTGGACGAGAAGGTACGGGGCAAGGTGACGGTGCTGTCCCCCAGCAGAATCTCGGTGGAGGAGGCCTACAAGGTCTTCGAATCCGTACTGGAGGTGCACGGTTTCACCACAGTGCCGGCGGGCAAGGTCATCAAGGTGGTACCTTCGGTGGAGGCACGGCAGAAAAGCGTGGAAATCCGCAGGAGACCAGCGTTTGTTCCCAGGCCCGAAGACAGGGTCATCACCCAGATCACGCCGCTTTTCTACGCCGATTCCCAGGAGGTACGGAAGATCCTTGCTCCGCTGGTTTCCAAGCGGGGGGTGGTAATCGCCTACGAGCCCACGGATATCCTGATTATCACTGATTTCCAGTCAAACATCCAGCGGCTACTCAATATCATCGAGGAGATCGATGTGGAGTTCCGGGAGGCGAGCATTACGGTGCTCTCTGTGGAACATGCCGGCGCCGAAGAACTGGCCGAGAAGGTTTCCACGTTGCTGGAGTCACAACAAAAGGCGGTAAAGCGCCGCCGGGCCGAGCCCCCTCTGAAGATTGTCCCGTACGACCGGATCAATGTGCTCATCGTGCTGGCTGATACCCAGAACACCAAAATGATCAGGAGTGTGGTGGAAACCCTGGACCAGCCAACTCCCAAGGGCGCGGGCAATATCCGGGTGATTTATCTGGAGAATGCTCAATCAGAGGAACTGGCCAAGGTGCTCTCCGGACTGCCCACCAAGGTAGCGGCCAAGGGCAGGAAGGCCATTATTTCCAGCGATGTGCAAATAGTCGCCGACAAGCCGACCAACAGCCTGGTGATCACCGCCAAGCCGGAAGAGTACCAGGTTCTGGAGCCCATCATTCAGAGTCTCGACATTCCCAGAAAGCAGGTTTTCATAGAGGCCCTGATCATGGATATCACTGCGGATAAATCCCTGTCCATCGGGGTGAACTGGAATGTAGCCGGCGTCACGAATCTGGACAGATCCTCCCGGGATGCGGCGGCATTTGCCGGGTCCAATCCCAAGGCTCTGCCGTCACTGATCGTCGACAATGAGCTGGTGCCGCCCGGCGGATTTGCCGTAGGGGCGGTTGCCTTCCCTGTAACGATCGGAGATATCACCTTCAAGAATTTCTCTTCCCTGATCAGGGCCTCGCAGACGGAAAGTGACTTCAACGTCATTTCCACGCCGCAGCTCATGACCCTGGACAACGAAGAGGCCTCGGTGGTGGTGGCCGACAATATCCCGTTCACAACACGGGTGGATCAACCCTCCGAGGTTACAGAGCGGGCCATCCAGAGTTTCGAGTACAAGGATGTAGGGGTGACCCTCAAGATCACCCCGCAGATCAATGAGAAGCGTTTCGTCAAGCTCAAGATTTACCAGGAAGTGAGCAGTATAATCAGGGAAACAGTGGAGAGCGACTATGGGCCGATTCTGGCCCCCACCACGCGGAAACGAACGGCCGAGACCAACGTGGAGGTAAAAGACGGCGAGACGGTGGTGATCGCCGGGCTTTTACAGGAAGAGACCAAGGAGGAGACCTCTAAGGTTCCCTGCCTGGGTAACGTTCCATTTCTTGGCTGGCTGTTCAAGGCTGTAGACGACTCGGATCGGCGCACCAACCTGCTCGTGTTTCTGACCCCGCACATCATTGCGAGCCCTGATGAGGCACAGGAGATCTACCGGAAGAAAGCCAGGTACATGGACAAGGTCAGAAAGGAAGCAGGCCAGGAGGATTCGGCCGGCACGGTACCGGACGCAGTCACTCCGGATGCTGAAAAGTGATACATACATCTCATAGATGGTTTCCATCCGGCAACTCTTTTTCCCCTCCCCCGGCGGCTGACTTTTACCCGAACATGACACCGTGGGTGGAGGCGTAAAGGCATGAGGATGGTTGCTCTTCAATGGAAGGAAGTGCCTGGGAGAAAGCCTTCTTTGACAGGGAATCACGAAACCGAGCTTTGAAGTCCCCTTTTGTAAAGGGGGACATTAGGGGGATTTTGAAGCGCTCCCAAATCCCCCCTTACCCCCCTTTTGCAAAGGGGGCATGAAAGAAGGAGAGGTAATATCCTGAAAACGGATACTTGGCGTGCCCACGGTGTCAAGTGTGTCCCAGTATCAGCCCCGGCGGGAGGGGATAAAGGGGAGGAGAATGATTAAGTGTTTGATTTCCCTGTTTATTTTGTCACCCCCACCTTTATCCTCCCCGACTCGACTGAGCTCGTCGCAGGCCATCGAGGGGGAGGCAATAGTGGTATTTCCGAATGGCAGTAGTTTAATTTCCGTGAGCTATAAACCATGAAGATACCAAGCCTTGGCGAAGTGCTGGTTCAGCAGGGGCGCCTTGGTGCCGAGGCGCTGGAGGATGCCCTGAAAGCCCAGCGGGAGAAGGGAGAGTCACTCGGCCAGATTCTGATCCAGCAGAAGAAAATCAGCGAGCCGGAGCTTCTAGGGGCCCTTTCCCTCCAGTTTAACCTGCAGGTGGCAGAAAGCATCGCAGACGAGCAGTTGCGCTTTGATCTGGTGCAAAAACTGCCCATCCAGTATCTCAAGAAAAACCTTGTCTTTCCATTTCAGGCAAATGACGGCACCTTGCAGGTGGCGGTGAACGATCCGCTGCGCCTGGAGGCCCTGGACGATCTCCGCATTCTCTACGCCAAGGAGCAGATCCGCCCGGTGCTCGCTCCAGCCCGGGAGATCACCTCCGCGATCAATCGCACCTACGGCCAGGCCAACGACACGACGGAGCAGATCATGCAGGATCTGGATCGACAAGAGGGGCAGTCTGTGTTGACCGAACTCGCGGAGCGTGAGGATCTTCTGGATGAGACCAGCGAGGCGCCCATCATCAAGCTGGTCAACCACATTTTCTCACAAGCGGTAAAAAGCGGCGCCAGTGACATCCATATCGAGCCCTACCAGCAATCACTCCAGGTCCGCTTCCGTCTGGACGGGGTACTCCACAATATTCTCAGCCCGCCACGGCGCCTGCATTCCGCCATAGTCTCGCGGATCAAGGTCATGGCCAGATTGAACATTGCCGAGAAACGGCTGCCCCAGGATGGAAGGCTGGATGTAAAAATCGGCGAGCGACTCGTGGATGTCCGCGTCTCCTGTCTCCCAACCGCTTTCGGCGAGCGGGTGGTCCTGCGACTGCTGGAGAAGACCGGCAAGTTTCTCAGCCTGGAGGAGATCGGGATTGTGTCCCAGGATCTTGCCGAGATGAAACGGCTCATCCAGCTTTCACACGGGATTGTTCTGGTTACCGGGCCTACAGGGAGCGGCAAGACCACGAGCCTCTATGCAGCGCTCAGTCACATCAACTCGCCGGACAAGAACATTCTCACCATAGAGGATCCCATCGAGTACCAACTGGATGGCATAGGTCAGATGCAGGTAAACCGCAAGATCAATCTCACCTTTGCCAACGGACTGCGCTCCATGGTCCGCCAGGATCCGGACGTCATTCTGGTAGGTGAGATCCGTGACGAGGAGACCGCGGAGATCGCCATCCAGGCAGCGCTCACGGGACATCTTGTCTTCTCTACCCTCCATACAAACGATGCGGCAAGCGCCGTCACCCGGCTCATCGACATGGGGGTCGAGCCCTTTCTCGTCTCCTCGGCGGTGGAGGCCATTATTGCCCAGCGCCTGGTGCGCTTGCTCTGCCCGAAATGCAAGGAGCCGTACGAACCAGAGG
>JBKHJD010000003.1:0-23388 GCA_046538315.1 Syntrophobacteria bacterium | reverse complement strand
CCGATTTGGATCTTGGGCACTATGAGCGATACACTTGTGGCAAAATGAGCAGAAAGAACAATTTCACCTCCGGCAGTGTCTACTACTCGGTGATCACCAAGGAACGCCGGGGGGATTACCTTGGGGGGACCGTTCAGGTCATACCTCATGTCACCGATGAAATTAAACAGAATATCTTGAAGGTCACCGACGGCGTTGATGTGGCCATTGTCGAGGTAGGAGGTACTATCGGCGATATCGAGGGGCTCCCGTTCCTTGAGGCGATTCGACAGTTCAGATCAGATGTGGGCAAGGAAAATGCCATTTACATTCATCTGACTCTCGTCCCTTACATCCGGGCGGCGGGTGAGGTCAAGACCAAACCCACGCAGCACAGTGTCAAAGAGCTGCGGGGTATCGGTATTCAGCCGCACATTTTGCTGTGTCGCACGGAAATACCGCTCAGCAAAGAGATCAAGGCGAAAATCGCCCATTACTGCAATGTGGAACCGGAGGCGGTGATTACCGCCCAGGATGTCGAGAGTGTTTACGAGGTACCCCTGAAATTTCACGAAGAAGGCCTGGATGATAAGATCGTGGAGTTTCTCAATATATGGACACGAGCACCGAGGCTGGAAAAGTGGGAGGAACTGGTTGCGCGGCTGAAAAATCCCAGGCAGACGGTTACCATCGGCATTGTAGGCAAATACATTGATTTGCGAGAATCGTACAAGAGTCTCAACGAGGCGTTGACCCACGGTGGAGTGGCAAATGAATGCCGGGTATCCGTCAAGTACATCGACTCTGAGGAGATTGAAAAGGAAGGGGGCGAAGCCCTGCTGGAAGGCGTAGACGGCATTCTGGTTCCCGGGGGTTTCGGAGCCCGCGGGATTGAAGGAAAGGTCAGTGCCATCAAATATGCGAGGGAGAACCGGGTGCCCTTTTTTGGAATCTGCCTTGGCATGCAAATGGCAGTGGTGGAATTTAGTCGCAATGTTGCCAATCTGCCCAAGGCTCACAGCATGGAATTCGACCCTCATACTTCGGAGCCGGTGATCTATCTGATGCGGGAGTGGTACGATTACCACACGAGGACCATGCAACGTCGCGATGAAAATTGTGACCTGGGGGGAACCATGCGGTTGGGGGCCTATCCTTGCGTACTGGATGAAGATTCGAAGGCCTACGCTGCCTACGGGAAACTGGAAATCTCAGAGCGCCATCGGCACCGCTATGAATTCAACAATGAATACCGCGAAATACTTGGCGCTAAAGGGCTTAGGTTTACCGGACAATCTCCGGACGGATGTCTGGTGGAAATTATCGAACTGGAGGACCATCCCTGGTTTCTCGGCTGTCAGTTTCACCCGGAATTCAAGTCCAAACCCATGCATTCCCACCCCCTCTTCACGGCTTTCATCCAAAAAGCGCTGGAAAAGGGCCTCCGTCAAGACAAGTCAGCCTTGGCCTGAAACGGGGTACCACACTACGGAAAGGCGTGTGATGCGATCCATTGTCTTGGACCAGTGCACCATTGGTGATGACCGGCTCTTTGTCATTGCCGGACCGTGTGTTATTGAGAGCGGCGAAGCGACCCTGGCTGCGGCCGCGGCGTTGAGAAAGGTGGCCGACGAGCGGCAGCTCGCCCTGGTATTCAAGAGTTCCTACGACAAGGCAAACCGAACGTCTCATTGCTCGTTCAGGGGGCCCGGCCTGGAGGAAGGCCTGGAAATTCTCGCCGCTGTTCGTCGTCAGAGCGGGCTTCCGGTGATCTCTGATGTGCACTCTGTGGCCGAGGTTGAGCGAGCAGCCGAGGTGCTTGATATCATTCAAATTCCAGCTTTTCTTTGCCGGCAGACTGACCTGGTCATGGCAGTCGCAAGGACGGGAAAGCCCGTTAACGTGAAGAAGGGCCAATTTCTTGCGCCCTGGGACATGGCCAACGTCGTGGCCAAGATTCATGCTGCAGGCAATCGGCAGGTCCTGCTCACGGAGCGAGGCAGCTGTTTCGGCTACAACAACCTGGTTGTGGATATGCGGTCGCTGTATCTGATGAGAGAGCACGGGCTGGTGGTGTTTGATGCCACCCATAGTGTCCAGTTTCCAGGGGGCGGCGGTGATTGTTCAGGTGGCGATCGTCGCTATGTGGAGACCCTGGCGCGAGCCGCAGTGGCAGCCGGGTCGGACGGGATTTTCGTGGAGGTCCACGCAGACCCTGATCGTGCCCTCTGCGACGGTGCCAATTCCATACCCCTTGAAGGTGTGGACGATCTCGTGGAGATGCTCCTTGGAATCCGTGCAGCTGTCCAACCGAGACAGGGTGCGGGCGCGGGGAGTGAAGCGTGAAGTCTCGGAGCAGTGCGGCAGAACTCAGGGAGCAGGCCTCTCGGATCAAACTGTTGATTCTGGATGTGGACGGTGTACTTACAGACGGCGGCCTGGTCTTCCACGATAACGGCAGGGAAAGCAAGGTGTTTCATGTGCATGACGGCCAAGGCATCCGCCTCCTCCAGAGGGCGGGGATCGAGGTGGCTCTGCTCAGTGGAAGGAGTTCACAGGTAGTCGCCCACCGCGCCGGAGAACTTGGGATTGAGCTGGTGGTTCAGGGGAGCAAGAACAAGCTGGCCGCCTATGAGGACATTTTGAAACAGAGGCGACTGGATGACCGGGACGTTGCCTACATGGGTGACGACCTGGTAGACGTCCCTGTGCTCAAGCGGGTGGGTCTGGCTGTTTCGGTGGCTGATGCCGCCGGAGCTGTCCACTCGTACTGTCATGTTTCCACAGAAAAATGTGGAGGTCACGGGGCGGTTCGTGAAGTCTGCGACTTTTTGCTCCAGGCCCAGGGCAGGTGGGAGGAAGTCACCGCATTGTATCTCGGCGAAACAACCGGCTGAGGTAGGGCTTTCCCAATCCCAACTCGGAGCTACTTTCCGGTGAAAGAGAGGGTGCCGCAGCCACGAGCTACGGTATAACATATTGAAATATATTTTATTCTGTCATTGGATGGCCTGGAAATCGGACTTTACAGTATGCAAGGGCCTATGGTATATGTAAATCAGGTAGCGTATTATAGAGATGTGCACGGAATTTGCATAACCGGGTGTGAAAGCCCGATCTTTGCAGCCCCGAAGCGAGGAGTTGATGGAGCAGCGATTCTGGAACCGAATCCCCTTGATCCGTTGGACGCTCTGTCTGTCCATGCTTGCTGCGGTGCTGGTACTGTTTGCTGGAGTGAAGGTACCGCCTGGAGAAGATCGGCGTTCCTCTATCTCCTTCGAGGCAAGCGAAGAGGAGGGCAGACTCACCCTCAACAATTTCGACTACTGTGATGTGCGGGAGGGCCGGGCCCGGTGGACTCTCAATGCCGCCAAGGCCCGGTATTTTGACGATCGGCAGGAGACGGTTCTCAGCGAGATACGGGCGGTAATCTTTCTCAGGGACGGCCGTGAGGTGGAACTCCAGGCCCGCGACGGTGTTTTCCATAACGACAGCAAAAATATAGAGGTCAGCGGCAATGTCCGGGTGAATTACGGGGGCATGTACTTGCTGGTCACCGATCACCTTGCCTATGACCATGACAGGGACGTTATTTACACCTCCGCGCCGGTGTCTGGACACGGTCAGGGTATCACCCTGAAGGGCCAGGGCATGGAGCTGAAGATACATGAATGTACCTTGAGCATCCTGGAGGGGGTTGAAACGAAGGTGCAGGGGCTATGCCTTTCGGAAGGCAGCCCCAGAGGAACCTCCAGAGGCCCGGCATAGGAGGACAGGGTTTGGGATGTACATGCGGACCGGCAACGATGCCAAACCAGGAGGGGGAATCGGTCTTTTCCTGTGCCTGACGGTAGCTTTTCTCATCGGTCACGTGAGTCAGGGCGGGGCGGCACCCCGGGAGAAGGATGTAGTCCACATAGAGAGCGACCGGCTTGAGGCAGAGGAACAGGAGCGGCAGGTGGTCTTTCAGGGCCACGTGGTGGCCACCCAGGGTGACCTCACCATCGAAGGGGATCGGCTCACCGTCTTCTATCAGGAGGAAGATCCGGGAACGGTAGAGAACGGCAGCCTGGCCCGGCGAGTGGATCGCATTGTCATTGAGGGTCATGTTCGGATTTCTCAGCGCAATTGTCTGGCCACTGGAGAACGCGCCGTCTATTCCCGCTCGGACAACAAGGTTGTGCTGACCGGAGAACCTCGGGTTCAGCGAGACAAAGACGTTATTCAGGGGACGTCCATTACTCTGTTTCTGGATAGTGAAAAAAGCATCATCGAGGGAGCTCCCAACCAGCCTGTGGAGGCGACCATCTTCAATCCGGGGCGGAAAGGATTGCCCGATACGGGTAGTGTTGAAACAGCGCCGAGTTCCGGAGCTGACAGGGACGAAGGTGTCTAGACTCGTTGCCAGGGACTTGGTGAAAGTTTTTCGCCGCCGCCGGGTGGTGAACAGGGTGAGCTTGAGTATTAATCATGGGGAAATCATCGGGCTTCTGGGGCCAAACGGAGCGGGAAAGACAACCACCTTCTACATGATTGTGGGCCTGATTCGTCCGGACGAGGGACAGGTCTTTCTTGACGAAAAAGACCTCACCACACAACCCATGTATATCAGGGCTCGAGAAGGAATTACCTATCTGCCGCAGGAGCCTTCGATTTTCCGGAAATTGACAGTGGAAGAAAACATCAATGCGATCCTCGAGACGATTACCCTGAGCAGGGAAGAAAGGCGGCAGCGGCTCAGGGAACTCTTGAACGGTCTGAACCTAAGCCATCTGGCTGGGAGCCGGGGCTATTCCCTTTCCGGAGGTGAACGCAGACGGGTAGAGATCACTCGGGCCCTGGTAACACGTCCAAGTTTTCTACTTTTGGATGAACCTTTTGCCGGAATAGATCCCCTGGCCGTACTCGATATCCAGAGGATCATCGCCCAGTTGAAGGGAAGAGGTATCGGGCTGCTGGTATCTGACCACAACGTACGTGAGACGCTTCGCGTCTGTGATCGTGCCTATATTCTGCACGAGGGCACCATCCTGGAAGAAGGAGATCCTGCCCAGCTGGTCTCGAGCCCGATCGCCCGTCAGGCCTATCTGGGAGAAGAGTTCAGCCTCTAGAGGTAGCCAGCAACCATGGCCATCGAGCTTCGACAGCAACTGAAACTGGCTCAGCAGCTGATCATGACGCCCCAGCTGCAACAGGCCATCAAGCTGTTGCAATTATCGCGTCTGGAACTGGTCGATACCATCAACAATGAGCTGGAGAGCAATCCTCTTCTGGAGGAGGGTCAGGAAGCGCCAGAGGTTGACGACTCCGGGGAGGAGGACCAATCCAGCCGCGGTGAGGAAGCCGTCTCCGAGGTCGTTATCGATGAAAAAGCCAGAGAGGATTTTGACTGGGAAGAGTATCTGGGCGAGTACTCATCCGGCACCAGGATTCCCATCGAGTACGAAAAGGCCCCGGAATTGCCGCCACCGGAAAGCCGCCTTGTCAAGAAGCCTTCTCTGGAGGCCCACCTTCTCTGGCAACTCCACCTGTCACACATGAGCGAGGCCCAGAAAGAGGTCGGCACCTTGATCATCGGCAATGTGGACCGTGATGGGTACTTGAAGGCCGAAGTGGCTGAGATTGCTGCAATGGCCGAGTGCGATGAGGACTTCGTGCAGGAAGTGCTCCACCTGGTCCAGGAGTTTGACCCTGTGGGAGTGGCAGCCAGAGATCTCCAGGAATGCTTGCTCATTCAAGCTCGACATATGAAACTTGACGATGCCCCGGTGGGGATTATTATCAGAGACCACATGCACGATTTGGAAAGCAGGAATTACCATGCTATTGTCAAGGCTACCGGCCTGAGCCAGCAGGAGGTGAAGGGGGCCATTGCAACTATCAAGAGGTTAGAGCCCAAACCGGGACAGCCCTTTGACGAGGAGGAAGCCCAGTACATCAGTCCAGATATCTTCGTGTATAAGGTGGACGACGATTTTGTCATCGTTCTCAACGAAGACGGCATGCCGAAACTGCGAGTGAACACTTTTTACCGGGAAGCCCTGAGCAAGGACGGCTCCGTTTCCGATCAGGCCCGGGAATATATCCAGAACAAATTGCGCTCTGCAGCCTGGCTCATCAAAAGCATTCATCAGAGACAGCGCACCATCTACCGTGTAGCTGAGAGCATTGTTAAATTTCAACGCGACTTTTTCGAGGACGGTATCAGCCGTCTCAAACCCCTGGTCCTGCGGGACGTGGCTGAAGACCTTGATATGCACGAGTCGACCATCAGCCGTGTAACCACCAACAAGTACATGCATACTCCCCAGGGAGTGTTCGAGCTCAAGTACTTTTTCAACTCCTCGATCAACAGCCTCGCTGGCAGCGCGGTGGCGTCGGAGAGCGTCAAAGAACGCCTCCGGCAGATTGTGCAACATGAAAACCCGTGCAGGCCTTACAGCGACAAGGCCATCGTCGAGAAGCTGCGGGAGGAGAACATTGATATAGCGCGCAGGACCGTTGCCAAGTATCGGGAGTTGCTTGGTATATTGCCGTCCAATTTACGAAAAGAGCCGGTTTGGGGTAGAAAAAAGAGAAAAAAAGAGAAAGGAGAGCAATTGACCTGAAACTCTACTCCACGGAACGCGAGATAGCTCCATATGATGATACAGAACATAGAACGCTCTGGACTAGGTGAGAGCGTATGTATTCCGAGGCGCCGGGAGGAGATAGTCGCCAGGAGAACATAGATGCAGGTTTCGGTTACCTTTAGAAGGATTGATGCATCCGATATGTTGCGCAAGTACGCTGAAGAGAAGCTTTATCGTATCAAGAAATATGTGGACGAGCCCATTGAGGCACATGTGGTACTTTCAGTAGAAAAGTTCAGGCATCTTGCTGAAGTAAGTATAGATGCAAATGGTCTCCGGATCAACGGTCAAGAAGAAACCGAAGATATGTACTCGGCTATCGACATGGTAGTGGACAAAATCGAATCGCAAATAAAAAGATATCGGCAGAAACTCAAGAAG
This sequence comes from Syntrophobacteria bacterium, assembly GCA_046538315.1. GTDB lineage: Bacteria > Desulfobacterota > Syntrophobacteria > BM002 > BM002 > JBKHJD01. The sequence goes on along the minus strand of JBKHJD010000003.1, from coordinate 16,396 downwards.
CGAAAGAGCGACGGCGGGGCGAAGGCGTTTGTGATGAAGATGAACGTCCTGGCCAGAGAAGATCTTGAAGAGGAAGCGGAACCGCGGGTCATCAAGACAAAACAGATCCATGCCAAGCCCATGGATCTGGACGAAGCCGTAATGCAGATGGATCTTGCCAATAGTGCGTTCCTGGTATTTACCAATTCGAAAACTGAGAGTATTAATGTCATGTACAGACGCAAGGACGGCAACTACGGTCTCATAGAAACCGAGAACAAGTAGGGCAAGGTGTATAATGGTTTGGAAGGAATGCGAGAATAACTTCTGGGCATACAGGCACGAGGGGTACTGAGAGATTTCATGAAAATACTGGATATTCTGCCGAAGGCTTGCATCATTCCAGAACTTCGCTCTCAGAACAAGAGAGGGGTCCTCGAGGAACTCACCGAAGGCCTTCTGAACTATAAGGTCAACCTGGACAAAAAAGCGCTTGTGGAAGTGCTCCTGGAACGGGAACGGCTGGGTAGCACGGGCATCGGCGACGGTATTGCCATTCCCCACGGCAAAATCCCGGAGCTTGACGAACTGATCCTATCGTTCGGGCGAAGTGTTCTGGGTATCGAATTTGATTCCATGGACGGCCGGCCAACCCATCTTTTTTTCCTGCTGGTCGCCCCTGAAAACTCTGCGGGCGTGCACCTGCGTGCCCTGGCCAAGATATCACGGTTGCTCAAGGGTGCCCACTTCCGCCAGAGACTCATGGAAGCCGGAACTCGAGAAGAGATCTTTCAAGTCATCCAGGAAGAGGACAAGGAATTCTGAGATCAGGGTATTGTTGCTGGGCCATTGGTGTTTGCCCCAAGGCTGTTCCTTGGCAGATGCACCGGCGCTGGAGGATACAGGAAGCGAACATAGAGGTGCTGCAGTTCCGAAGAGGTTGCTTGATCGATCGGATAACCTGTCCATAGGCTGGACTGGAAAGGCTGAAAAATCCTGAAGAGCTATCTTTGAACTCTCCCCTGATCATTGCCCTTCTTCAACCTTGCTGGATACCCTGAGGGGGTCTATCTGTCCATAGAAGCGAGTTGTTTTAAAAGGAAAACTCATTTCCCCCAGGGATTGGAGCCGGACCAGCAAACAAGTCACAAGCCGGGGAAGGCACGGTGGGGTGAGTCCCGGGTTTTTCCACAGGCCCAGAGCGGGCGGCAGAAGGTACATGCCTGAGTAAAGCAGGAGACGGCCGTGGCCGAACAGGAGGGTAAAGAGGCTCGTGGAAAGCTACAGGTTGTCGTGGTTACTGGACTTTCTGGATCGGGCAAGAGTACAGCTATAAAGGCCTTCGAAGATCTCGACTATTTCTGTGTGGACAATCTGCCGGTTGTGTTACTGCCCAGTTTTCTCAAACTACGCGAGGAATCCTCCACCGATCTCGGGTACATTGCCCTGGGTATGGATATTCGGGAACGCCGCTTCCTGGAAAGCTACCCGAAAATTTTTACGGATCTGTGGCAGCGGGGAACCAATCTGGAGATTCTCTTTCTGGAGGCAAATGACGATGTGCTCCAGCGTCGTTTCAGTCAGACCCGGCGTAAACATCCTCTGGGGGAAAAGGGGACCGTGCGGGACGGAATCAAGGCCGAACGAGAGAAGCTTGGAGACCTCAAGGAAATGGCCACCCGCGTGGTGGACACGTCCAACATGAACCCGCACGAACTCCAGCGGATGATCGTCAGGCTGTACGCCGTTTTTCCTGGACAGCAAGCCTTGCATATTCATGTGCTCTCCTTCGGCTTCAAGTACGGCGTGCCATCCGAGGCGGACATTGTTATGGATGTGCGCTTTTTGCCGAATCCTTTCTTTATCAAGGGGCTCAGAGACCTGGATGGGACCAGCGACGAGGTAATTCGCTTCTTGTTGCACCAGGAGCAATTCAGGAATTTTCTGGAAAAGTTCATCGATCTCATTAAGTATCTCCTGCCCCGCTACCGGGAGGAGGGCAAGTACTATTTGACCATAGCTGTTGGTTGTACGGGCGGAAGACATCGGTCTGTGGTGGTCGCCGACCAATTGCACCAGTGCCTGGCCGAAAAGGGATATCATGCAACAACGGTCCATCGTGATCTGGAAACTGATAGGCTCCGTCAAGAGCCTCACTGCCTCGAAAGGTGCACATGACCGCTGGGTGGTAAAGCGACGCTATCTAGAGCCCAAGCGGGCACGTGGATAACGGTTCGTCGTTGCGCGTTTGGCCGAGGAGTGTATCTATGGTGGGAATCTTGGTGGTTACGCATCGGCGGTTGGCACAGGAGCTCATCGCTACTGCTGAACTGATTGTAGGGAGGATGGAGAACTGCGTGGGACTTTCCGTTGACCCTGATCTAGCTGTGGAGGAATTGCGGCGGCAGATGACCGAAGCAATAAACGAGGTCGACGGTGGAGACGGCGTCATTATGCTCACGGACATGTTCGGGGGTACACCCTCAAACTTGAGCCTGAGCTTCCTGAATCAGATAGGCATCGAAGTGGTCACCGGGGTCAACCTGCCCATGCTCATCAAACTGGCTCATTGTCGCGAGAATTGCAAGGTGGATGACCTGGCTCGATTGATCAAAGACTACGGAAGACGGAGTATCTCATTGCCCACCGAGATTCTCACCAAGGACCTGGAAAAGTGAGAAAGGGAAAAGCGGAGACTGTACTGGCAGAACTCCGCCGGTAAAGGTGAGCGAAATGTGTAAGGGCCGGGTTTTTGTTGAGTAATAGTTCAGTTTTTCCCGAGCACTGCGTTACACCCATGCGCCGGCACGATCTATCGGAGGTACTGGCCATTGAGGGGCAGAGTTTTCGGAGCCCCTGGCACCGCGTCTTTTTTGAGGAAGAGCTAGAGAAAACATACTCCTACCTGTATGTGGCGCGCCCGGTCAAGCAACAGCGCCAGAGATCGGTGCTCGGATATATATGCTTCTGGCTCGTGGTCGATGAGCTCCACATCACCAATCTGGCCGTTCACCCCGCATATCGACGCCGGGGTATCGGCCGGCGGCTGGTACTCTACGCGCTGCAGCAGGCCTGTGAAGCTGGTTCACGGTTGGCGGTGGTGGAGGTGCGTCGGTCGAACGCGGGAGCGCGGCTTCTCTATGACAGAATCGGTTTCGAGCCGGTCCAGGAAAGGCCGCGTTACTACCCTGAATACAGGGATGCAGCCCTGGTTTTGGAGCTGGATCTGGAGCGAAGGTGGAGACCATCCAGTCAGGGCCTGTAAGCGGGAAGGAGCGCGAGAATTCAGCAAGTACCGAGCCCATAGCCTTGTGGTCGAAGAAAACCTGGGTCCAGGCGCATGGCTTGCCGGGAGCACTACCTTTAAACTGAACCAGCGAGCGCATTGCCCGTCCCGCCGCGGGGCGGGACTGAAGGGAGCTTCAAATACCACAGGAATGCATCGGCAGGGCTGGGGCGTGGTGTTTCAGGCAACCATAACCTTGCAGGGAGGAGAGGAATATGGCGCTCAAAGTTGGAATCAATGGTTTCGGTCGGATTGGTCGAACAGCGTTGAAGTGCATTGCCCAACAGGGCAGGGACATTACAGTAATGGCTGTCAATGATCTGGGGAGCCCGGAACAGCTCGGCCACTTGCTTCGCTACGACTCGGTTCACGGCCGCTTCGAACTGCCGGTTGAGGTGCGGGAAAACATGCTGGTGGTGGATGGCAAGGAAATCCGTATCACCCAGATTCCCAAGGTGGAAGAGCTGCCCTGGCGTGAGCTGGGGGTTGACGTTGTCTTGGAGTGTACGGGTCTTTTCCGGGACAGGGCCTCGTGCATGGGCCATCTGGATGCGGGAGCCCGCAAGGTGATCATCAGCGCACCGGGAAAAAACGTTGATGGCACCTTCGTCATTGGAGTCAACGAGGGGACTTACGATCCAGACAACCATAACATTGTATCCAATGCCTCATGCACCACCAATTGTCTGGCACCTGTGGTCAAGGTCATTGACGATGCCTTTGGGATTGAACACGGGCTGATGACCACAATCCATTCCTACACCATGGATCAGCGGTTGTTGGACACGTTGCACAAGGATTGGCGCCGGGCGCGAGCCGCGGCTCTTTCCATGGTTCCCACTACCACCGGGGCAGCGGTGGCGGTCACCCTAGTGATTCCGGAACTGAAGGGAAAGTTGGACGGGATGGCCATGCGAGTTCCCACCCCAAATGTGTCCCTGGTAGATTTTGTCTGCCGGGTTGATCGGCAGGTAACCACCGAAGAGGTAAACAGCGCCCTGGAGGATGCAGCCAACGGGCGGATGAAAGGGGTCCTCGCCTACAGCACCGAGCCTTTGGTTTCGGTGGATTACAACACCAGTTCCTACTCTGCTATTGTGGATGCACCATTGACCAGTGTGATTGAGAGTCGACTGGTCAAGGTTCTGGCCTGGTACGACAACGAGTTCGGCTACGCCAATCGTCTGGTGGACCTGGCCCTTTACATGGGCGGACGCCTGTAAGGGCCAAGCCCGCTGTACGGGAGAAATCGCCATGAAAGTGCGCTGTATCGACGAGGTCTCACTAGCAGGCAGGAAGGTATTCATTCGGGTGGATTTCAATGTACCGCTGACCCGGGACGGCCGGGTTGCCAATGACCATCGGATTCGGGCGGCCCTGCCCACGTTGCGCTATGCTATGGAACAGGGGGGGCGGCTGATCATAGCTTCCCACCTCGGGCGGCCGAAGGGGAAGCCCGTGCCGGAGCTTAGTCTGGAACCGGTCGGGCGATCCCTGGAGGAGGTGCTTGCGCGGCCGGTAAAATTGGCTCCAGATTGCGTAGGTCCAGAAGTGGAGAGCATAGTCAGGGAGCTGGGTGACGGCGAGCTGCTCTTGCTGGAGAACGTGCGGTTCCACCCCGAGGAGGCGGCGAATGAAGCCGAGTTCGGCAAGGCTCTGGCAGCGTTCGCAGAGGTGTATGTGAACGAAGCCTTTGCTGTCAGTCACCGGGCCCATGCAAGCGTAGTCGGGATCACAAACTACGTGGCAGAGTGCGCGGCGGGATTCTTGTTGAAGCAAGAACTTGATTACTTCCATCGATCCATGGAGAATCCGGAACGACCTCTGGTGGCGGTTTTGGGTGGTGCGAAGGTATCCACAAAGCTGCCCGTACTCCGGCAATTTGCCTCCCGGGTTGACCGGCTCCTCATCGGCGGCGCCCTTGCCAATACGTTTCTCAAGAGTATGGGTGCATCCCAGGTAGAGGAAGGCCTGGTGGAGGAAGCGACCCGAGTCATGTCTTTTGCCCGCGAGCGAGGTGTGGAGGTCTTGCTCCCGGTTGATTTCGTAGTTGCCCAAAGTCTGGAAGCTGATGCGGCCGCAGAGGTTGTGGCCAGAGACCAGGTTGCTCCCGGTTGGGCCGCTTATGATGTGGGCCCGGAGACGCGCAGGCAGTTCGCTGAGGCCCTGAAGGGGGCACGAACCATTATCTGGAATGGCCCTATGGGTGCCTTTGAATATGCCGGCTTCGAGGCCGGGACCATGGCGATGGCTTCAGCCGTTGCCGAAAGCGAGGCCCTCAGCGTGGTGGGAGGCGGTGACACCGAAAGCGCGCTACAGGCCGCGGGAAAGGCGGCGGAGATCTCCTATATATCAACAGGAGGAGGGGCCTTCCTCGAGCTGTTTGAAGGCCGGAGCCTCCCCGGGCTGGAGGCCCTGGAAACCTGTGGGACCTAGGAGCCAAAGGAGGTCGCTATAATGAGTGCCGGGGTGCCTCTCATGGCGGGCAATTGGAAGATGCATTTCACGGTGGCCGAATCAGTGGGCCTTGTGGAAGAACTCAAAAGGGGGATACGACGCCTTGCTGATCGTGAGGTGGTGGTTGCCCCTGCCTTTACAGCCCTCAGCGGGGTGGCTTCCGCCGTGGACGGGAGTCCAATTCGGCTGGCGGCACAGAACTGCCATTGGGAGAGTCGCGGAGCTTACACGGGCGAGATTTCACCTCTCATGCTGCGCGATCTCGGGTGCTCTTATGTAATTGTCGGCCATTCTGAACGGCGCCAGTACTTCGGGGAAACCGACGAGAGCGTAAACCGCAAGATCGGCGCGCTGCTGAGCTTTGATCTCGCCCCCATCCTCTGCGTTGGCGAGACCCTGGAGCAACGGCAGGCCGGACAGACTCTGTCCATTTTGGCACAGCAGCTCAATGGAGCTTTTGCCGGGTTGGAAACAGATCAGGTGAAAAAGGTGGTGGTAGCCTACGAGCCGGTCTGGGCTATCGGTACCGGTCACAACGCTACGCCGGAGCAAGCCGAGGAAGTACACGGATTTATTCGAGACAGCATTGCCAAGCGCTTCGATATAACGGTTGCAAACACCATGCGGATATTGTATGGTGGCAGTGTCAAACCGGACAACATTGCAGCATTGATGGCCCAAGCAGACATTGATGGAGCTCTGGTGGGAGGGGCCAGCCTGAAGAGTGCTTCCTTCAGGCAGATTGTTGATTTTTAGAGGTATATCCCCTAGAATAACATCGTGAAACCTGATGGAGAATGTGCAGGCCATGCACCTTGTTTTTGTGATACTACACATCGTCGTCTGCATCGCCCTGATTGCCCTCGTGTTGTTGCAAACGGGCAAAGGAGCTGAGATCGGGGCGGTTTTTGGCGGATCTTCGCAGACCCTCTTCGGCTCATCGGGTGGCAGTACCTTCTTCAAGAAGCTGACAACGGGTGTAGCGATTATCTTCCTGGTCACCTCGTTCATCCTGGCAAGCGGCTCCGGACAGTACACGACCGAGTCGGTGATGAAGGGGATGAAGCCAGCGGCCACGGATACAAGTGAGTCTCAGGAACCGCCTGTTCCGGCGGCGGAGAAGTCCGCCCCAGAGGCCTCCGAAAAGAGCCCGGAGTAGCATGATGCCGAAGTGGTGGAACCTGGTAGACACGCCATCTTGAGGGGGTGGTGGGGAGACCCGTGCCGGTTCGAGTCCGGCCTTCGGCACCATATAATGCTTTTTACTAACGGTTTCGCTTACTTGCGAGGCCGTTTTTTAATTGGAGGGCAAAGTGGGGATGCATCTGAGTTAACATTCAAAGCTGGTAGGATTTGGCGGAAGATTTCAAGGGTTGGCTAGGAAATCCTGTAGGGTGCCTTTCGCGGGCCGTTCAAGAATCAATGGACTCCGAGTTGTGGAGATTGAAATGTGAAGGGTGCGACTCATAGGTGTCTGTTGCCGCACGGTGATATTCCCTGTCCTTCTCCATGACGTCAAGCATCGCGGTGAGCTTCTTGAGGTTCCGGACTATCTCTTCCATCTCCTCGTCGGAGAGGCCCTTCAGGCCAGTAATGATTTTTTGCGGAATGGGTGAGGGAGCTGCCCGCGCAAGTTTCTCCCCCGCCTCTGTCAGTTCGATGGTGATGACCCGGCGATCATGGGATTTCCGTGCTCGTCTCACCAGAGCTTTCTGTTCCAATCGATCGATGATCCCGGTGACCGTACTGGAGTTGACCATTATCTGCCGGGCAATCCGGGAAGGCGGCAGGGGCCCGTTCTCATGGAGGGCGAGAAGACAGTGGAGCTGTGGGGCGCTCACCCGGTATCGTTTGTTCAGCTCCTTGGTGTAGAGCTCGCCGGCCTGAAGAAGCCGCCGCATGAGCAAGATGAATTGCTTGATCCGGTCACTTCCCGTTTCTGTTTCGCTGCTGGCTGGATATGGATGATCACGAGTGGACATCGCTGCCTATTTCAGGTGAAAATGTTTCAGATAAGATATTTTTACCAAAACCATATTTACCACGAAACACGTAATATGGCAATAAAATTCTTCTTTGTGGATCCGCCGTATTGATGGGCAAGGAGCGAGAGGCACGCCTGCTATGCCATGAGCAGGTGCACCGGAAGGCACTTTTCTGTTCATGGATGATCCGGAAGAGGTAGTGGAAAGTGTACTGTTGGTCGGCGGTTTTGTACCTCAACTTTGCTCAACTTGCAAGTTTTTTTCACGAGCCGCCGCTGAGTGGAGTGCTCTGCCGACTGCGGATGAACGCTGCCTCCATAGTGCCTCGAACAGGTGGCTGGATAGCGGAGTGTTGGAGAAGTAGTAGAGGTGGCTCTGGCAGTGACAGTCCGAACTGCCGAAACCCTTCATGGGAATTCCCTGGGATATGGTGCGCATCTGGTTGCTTATATGGCACTCGAGTCTTGCAGTGGAGATGATTGCTCTGGTATTTACAATGGTGGCGTATTCCAGGAAATAGTCGATGTGCCAGTGCCTTTTCTTTCCAGGCGATGAGTGCCTGGCCAGACGCTGCTCGAGCCCTTGAAGCGCCGAGCCTACGTACACATAGTAGCCCGCAGGGAAAAAACCCTGCCCGAGCTTGCCGATCTGAATCGTGCAGGGCCTTTCCATCTTCATCACGAGACAGTAGGTTCCCGGAGTCATTACCTTGCCAACCATTTAGCTGTTCCCCTTTTTTTATCCGCTCCTAGCTGGTGTCCATCCGGAAATACCACGATTTCCTCCCCTCGACGGGGGGGAGGATTCACCCTGTTAAATCCCCTGCTTCGCAGGGTCCGCTTCCAGGCTTAATTTAACAGGGTAAAGGTGGGGGTGATAATATGAACAGAAAATCAATCACTTAATCATTCCCCCTCCCCTTCATCCCCTCCCGCCAAGGGAGGGGAAAAGGAGTTTCCGGATGGACGCTAGCTAGCAGGAGTGTGACATTGAGACACACTTTACACCGTGGTACCAGAGGCGGTGGTGGCTGTTTGAGTGACTGGGACTAGAGTCAGTCGTCCGTTGTCCGTTGTAGAGATGTTTTCAGAGCCTTAGAGCAGAGATCAGCTGGCTGGAGCTTTTTTGGGATTATGCAGCTCAGCTAGCTAGGCCTTTTTTCCGCCCTTGGCAACGGACAACGGACAACAAGCAACGGACACTAGTGGTCGAATGAAGTGATAAGAAATCACTTGCTGCGATTTCGACTGGAGCCATAGGCACAGAGCCCGACTATGGGACATCCCTGGCACCGTGGCCCGACGGGCCTACAGACCTTCTGACCGTGCCTCACCAGAAGCTGGTTGTAGAGCATGATGTACTGCTCAGGTACTACCTCCCAGAGCTTCCTCTCGGTCTCATCCGGAGTTGTGGTTCGTACCAGACCGATGCGGTTTGATATCCGATGGACGTGGGTGTCCACCGGGAGTGCTGGTTTCCCGAAACCGTAGAGCCTGACGCAGCAGGCGGTCTTTCTTCCCACCCCAGGAAGCTCCATGAGGGCGGCAATGCTCTCAGGGGTCTTTCCCGAGTGTTTTTCCACGAGGATCATGCAGAGCTCTTTGATGCGCTGTGCTTTGGTCACGTAGAAATTGACGGGCCTTATAAGACGAGCTATCTCCTCGATTCGGGCTGAAGCCAGCTTTTCGGCAGTAGGATAGCGGGAAAAGAGAGCCCTGGCAGCCTCATCGGTTTTCCCGTCTCGAGTTCTCTGGGAGAGAAGGGTGCCGATGAGAACCTGGAAGGGGCTCTGGCGGGTATGCCAGTTCCAGGGCGTGATCCCGTAGGTTGCAGCGAGGACTTTAGCGATCTGCTCTGCGAGCATGTTTGCTTCGCCACGTTTCCTGTAAGACGGAGCTTTCGCGGCCCGCCGGCGATTTCCCACCGAACTGTGAGTATCTCTTGCCTTTGCCAATGATCCGCCCCGGGCGAAGATGGAATCTCCAGGAATCAACAGAAGGAAACTCAGCGATAGTGACGGTAGTCCACGTCGTATTTTCTGGCCTTGTAGCTGAATTTTCGTTCCGTGATCTGAAGGAGGGTTGCAGCCTTGGCCATGTTGCCGCGGGTGTTTTTCAATGCGTCAATGATCATCTCCCGTTCCAGGCTCGCCACTGCCTCTTCCAGGGAACCGGCCGGTACGGTGCCTGACTTTTCACCTGTCTGCACTGTCGGCGGAAGGTGGTAGCTGCGGATCACACCCCCTCCACAGAGCAGCAGCGCTCGCTTGATGCAGTTTTCGAGCTCACGCACATTGCCGGGCCAATGGTACTGCATGAGCATGTCGATGGCTGCGGTGGAAAAGCGGCGGATGTCTTTGTCGTTCTCCCTGGCATATTTTTCCAGAAAATAATCTGCCAGAAGCAAAATGTCGGTCTTGCGCTCCCGCAGAGGAGGCAGGTAGATGGGAAATACGTTCAGCCGGTAGTAGAGGTCGCCGCGGAAGGCTCCCTGCTCCACCGCAAGCTCCAGATTCTTGTTGGTGGCCGCTATAATGCGCACATCAATTTTGATGATCTGGGTTCCGCCTACCCGTTCAAACTCCTTTTCCTGCAGGACCCGCAGCAGGTTCGCCTGGACATCCAAACCGAGTGAACCAATCTCATCCAGAAAAATGGTTCCCTTGTCGGCCAGTTCGAACTTGCCCCTTTTCTGTCTGACGGCACCGGTGAAAGCACCCTTTTCGTGACCGAACAGTTCACTTTCAATCAAGTTTGGCGGAAGAGCGGCGCAGTTCACCTTCACCAGAGGCTGTTTGGCCCTGGGACTGTTGTAGTGAACGGCGTTGGCCACCAGTTCCTTGCCCGTGCCGCTCTCGCCCCGGAGCAGCACTGTTGCATTGCTGGGGCATACCTGCGCGATCATGTGAAAGACTTCCCGCATCTTGTTGCTGTTGCCGACGATGTTGGTAATCCGGTGTTTGCTGGCGAGCTGTTGGTGCAGTCTCTGATTTTCCTCGCGAAGCGCCTCCTGTTCACGCTGGAGGATTTCCAGGTGAATGACACGCTGGGCCAGCATGGTAGCGATGACGGTCAACAGTCGCTCGGCGGCCTTCAAATCGAATGAGGAATCGTAGGGAAGATCGACACTGAGGGCCCCCACCACCTCTTGGCCCTTTTTGATGGGCACGCAGATAAAGGAAAGCTCCTCGTTTGGCCTGCGCCGGGTTGCTGTCCTGTTCAGGAAAAGAGGCTCTTCGCTGATTTTAGGCACAACCATGGCCCTGCCCTGCTGGATCACACGTCCCGTGATACCCTCGCCAGGCTTGTACCTGCCACGCTGCATGGCACTCCTTGAGAGGCCATGGGCCACCTCGATGCGAATCTCGTCGCGGAGGCGATTGAGGATGGTAACAGTTCCCCGGGTCATGCCAAGGGATTGGGAAAGGATGTCCAGGACCGAGTACAGTGACTTTCTCAAGTCTATTGTTGCGTTCAGGGCCCTGGCAATCTGGTAGACGAAGGGATTTTCATCGATCCTTTTCAAAACTCCCACCCTTTTGTTGTACACTGACAGGGAATAAATACCACAAAAATGTCGTTTTGAAAACTGCACTCCACGTTCTTAGCCGAGCAACCCGAAATTTTTTCGCCCCCTGAGCCAGGATACGCCCCTCAACCCTCCCGCGAAGGGAGGTGAAAGGATTTTTTTTGCATGGATATCCGCTATGTCAAGTATGGCTCAAGATGAGGGAAGCACTTCAGTCTGTGGGAGCCGCTTTTAGCCGCGATACGTTTCCGGTTGGCTGGCTCTCAATCGCGGCTGGAAAGTCGCTCCCACAGAAAGCTCGAGCCAGCTGATCTCTCAGCTGAGGCTATGAAAATAGTGGTGCAACGGACTACTGACGATGGACGACTGACAACCACTAGTCTAGCGTCCGTTGCTTGTCGTCAGTTGTCCGTTGCCAGGGCGAAAAAAATGAGTAGTTGAGTTACATAACCACAGAAAGCTCGAGCCAGTTAATCTGTGAATTGAAGCTATGGAAACATGGCTACAACGGACTACTGACGATGGACGACTGACAACCACTAGTCTAGCGTCCGTTGCCAGGGGGCGGAAAAAAACAAGTCTGATAACAAAGAGGCCCCCGAGGAGGGTAGGGGCCTCTTTTTTAATGACGGTGCGACAGGGTCCCGAAACCAGCCGGGCGGTACCTTTATTGCCGGGCGTACTGCCGTTCTTTGACGATGGATGGGCTCAAGAAAATCAGCAGTTCGGTTTTATCGTCCCTGACTAGCCGGCTCTTGAAGAGCCACTTCAACACAGGCAGGCTGGAAAAGAACGGGACACGCTCTTCGGTCCAACTGCGATCCTGGGTTACCACACCGCCGATAACGATGGTGTCGCCGCTGTTGACCAAAAGCTCCGTTTGGGCACTGCGCCTGGTGATGGCAGGAACGTCGTTGACCACCTGTCCAAAGTCGGGTTCGTTCTTCTCGGCTTCCACCTCGAGGCGCACCTTTTCATCGGGGGTAATGTGCGGGGTCACCTTGAGAGTCAAGGCAGCGGTCTTGTACTCGGTTGAAATGCCGTCCTCGGTTTGGACCGGAACCGGGATATCTTTACCCTGTTCGATGGTGGCCTCCACATTGTCCAGGGTAAAGATCCGCGGGCTGGCGATAATTCTTCCCTCGCCGCTCGTCTCCAGGCTGGAGAGCCTGACGTCCAGCTCAAGCGGACTCCCGCCGATGCGGGAAAAGGCGATACCGAGGCTGCCGATTGCTCCCACCGGTGCACTCACGGCGAAATTCTCTCCACCCAGAAGACCCTGGAAGGTTAAATCACCGCCGAGCTCATCACTGAGCTCGCGGGCGGTGTAGCTCCCACCCCACTGGATGCCGAGGTCTCTGCTGAAGTTGGTGGATGCCTCAACGATTCGGGCTTCGATCATCACCTGGGGAGTCGGGCGATCCAGTCTGTCGAGCATTTCCCTGGCGTTTGCCAGCCGTGCCGGGAAATCGCTGTAGATGATCATGTTTGTGCGCTCATCGACGTCAATGGAGCCCTGTGCGCTCTTGTTCAGCTCTATCTTGTCCCTGAGACTTTTTGCATCTGCGTAGTTGACCTGGAGGTACTCTGTGGTAATCTCTCCCAGGTCTTTGGCTTCTGCCAGTCTTTCCTTTTCGGCTTTTATCGCCTCTATTTTATTTCTGCGCTCGGTTTTAAGCTTTTCAGCGGTGGCGATTCGCATGACATTCCCTTCGACCACCATGCCCAGCTTGTTCATCCCGAGAATCAGGTCAAGAACCTGATCCCAGGGCACATCGACCACTTTCAGGGTTACCCTGCCCTTGACATCAGGTTCCACCACGATGTTCTTGCCTGTGATGTTGGCTATGAGGCGGAGCACGTTGCGGATGTCCACGTCATGGAAATCCAGAGAGATAGGCTTTCCGGTGTAAACCTTGCGTTCCTCGAATAAAGGGAAGGGCTCGGCTCCCAGCACGTGCGTCATTTCCTCCGTTAGCTGCCTTGCTTCAGCAGGCCTGCCCGGCTCTTTTGCAACAGCCGGCCTCGCCGGAGCTCGGGCCTCGACTACGGTCGCAGGCTTTTCCAGTTGGATGGGCTCGGGGGGCGGCATGTTGGACGGATCGAAGTCAAGGTGGATTGTCTTGTCCGCCCGCGCTGCGTGATAGGGAACCATCTCCCGCAGTTCAATGCCAATTTCCACCGCATCGGGCACTCCGCTCATGGGACGCGGATCAATGAGGTTGACGGCGCTCGCGAACTGCCCAGTGTCGATATGTCGCTGCAAATGCTCGGGAAGATGGGAATTTGGCAAGATGAGAGAGATGCTCCTTGCTCCGGTGATCTGAATTTCGGGATCCAGGGCCCGGTCAGCAGAGACGGCCAGCCGGGATTTGCCAGAATCCAGCAGCGCGAAATCAATGGCGTTGATTCTGGCTGCTTTTTGTCTTTCGGCAGCCACTTGAGCCGGTGCACCGGTCTCGGCACGGGAAAAGCCCGGGCCCGGACGGAAAGACACCAGAAGGCGTCCGTTCTCTGGTACCACCTGGTAGGGGAGGCCGGCTGCCGGAACCAGGTCGAAGACCACCCGCAGCTTGTTGGGATGACTTCCGCACCTGATTCTTTCGACCAGAGGGCCGGCAACCGGGTACTTTGCCTTGTCCAGGGCCGATTGTACTCCTGTGATATCCACTACCAGCCGAGCAGGCTTCTTCAGGGCCATTACGTTGTAATGGGGTAGTTTGCCATCGGCAACAATAGCAACCCTGGTCTGCTCGTCCGTAATTTCAGGCTCAAGGGCGACAATCTTGTTTGCAGGCGGCAGAGGCTTGTGCCGCAGGGCTTCGGCGGGGCCGGCCTCTTCTGCCAGGGGCTCCGCAGCAGTGATCTCCCTGGCGGTCAGTTCAGCCTCAGGTTCGGCGGTCGGCTCAGCAGGCGCGGTCTCGCTCAACAGACCAGTTTTTTCGAAGCGCACCCGGATCCGACTTTCATCCTGGCTAATCGTGTACGGGACTTCACGGTTCAGGCCAATTTCCACTCGAGTCATGGCCCGGGGTTCCTGGGTGAGCATCAGGGTTTCAATTGTACCGATGATCTCATTTTCTACGCGAATCGGGGATGCAATGTCTTCGCCTGCTGTGTTGGAAAGATCCACCACGAGCCGAAGGGGATCAATTGCCTTGAAGGCTGTGTAGGCCATGGGCTCTGAGCCGACCATCACAACGTCCAGAAAAGTATCCTGATCCTGCACCCGGATATCTTCGAGTTGCTTGGGGGCTGTGGAAGCAAGGCCTTCAACGGACTCCCGGGAAGTTGGCGGAGCAGAGCTGGGGGTGGCACAGCCAACGAGCCAGAGCACGAGGGCCACAAGACCCATGTGGAAAATCCATCTTTGTTTGGGGTACGCTCCAGTACACTTCATGCCACTCCTCCTTGCGCAGTACGCGTTTTCAACCCCGTTGAGCCATGGAGGCCATGATTGTGGGGCCGGCGTCTGCTGCGGCGCCCAGGGAGCAACTAGTGCTCTTGTTCCACTGCTCTTTACAAAGAAATGTCATCCCGGCTTACTTTCGATTATCGCCGTGCCGCTCGTGTCAGAGAGTGCTATCTTTTTTTCTTTTCTTTCTTCTCCGCGGATTCAATGAATTTGTACGTTGTGGCGGTACAGCCCGTTTTGAGAATGATGGTATCGCCTTCCGTTCGCAATTTTGTCATGGCCATATTGCCGATATTGACGATCCGGCTCAGCCTGCTTACCATGTCGAAAAAGGTGGCTACATTGTGATAGGGGCCACTGAGTTCCAACTGGAGGGGAATCTCTGCGTAAAAATTGCGGGGGACTTCCCGTCCCGGCCGAAAGAGAAGAAATTCCAGGCCGGATTGAGCGCCGAGATTGGAAATGCTGCTCAGAAGTGTGGGAATCTCTTCTTTATCCGGCAAAAGTTGCAAGGCCTCCTTGAACTGCAGTTCTGTCTCTTGTAGCTCTTTTTTGAAGTCTCGCAGGTTTTGCTCGACGCGGCGCAGACGCTCAAGCTTCTCTCGGTCAACGCGGAGGTCACGATTGAGAGAGGCTATTTTCTCTGTCTGGGGTATGTAGAGGAAATAGACAAAGCTTCCCAACAGGCCACCTACCACGCCTACGCCAATAAGGATTTTTTGGACCTTGGTGAGTTTTGCCAGTTTCGCCCAGGGAATGCTGGGCGGCTTTACTTTCTCGAAGCTTTTCTTGATATCCAGAGCCATAGGCTTTTTCCCTGGCTATAGGGCCGCCCGTTCGGGTCAGGCCTCCTGTTTTTTCCTCTTTTCCGCCCTTTTTTCCTTGGGAGGGACAACAATGTGACAGGTCAGGCGAAACCCTTTGAGCTTGTATCCCTCAATGACCACTTGCCGCGACTGCTCCAGCACCACCCTGTTGGCATCGATATACGGCGACGCGGCCAGACTTTCCATGAACTGGGCGATGATCTCGTTGTTGCGGGCTATTCCGTCGAGACTCAGGGTTTTGCCGCTCTGAGAGATCTTCTTGACCCAGATCTTCTCTGACGGGATGCGTGTTGCAAGCTCGGAGAGGACACGCACCGGCAGATCGCGATTCATCCTGAGCTGATCGATGATCTCGAGTTTTTGCACCAGTAGCTTTTTCGTCTCTTCAAGCTCTTTTAACTGCTTTTGTCGGCCACGGTACCGGATTATCTCGCGATCTATCCGCTTTTTTCCCTGGACAAGCTTGTTGATTTCATGGGTGTGGCCGATATGGATGTAGGCCATTACGCCAACAGTGACAAGGATGAGCAGTAAGAAGAGGGATACCTCCTTGCGGATGATCTCTTCCCCCGGCCGTCTTCGAACCGGCAATAAATTGATCCTGATCATTTGTCTCCTACCCGCCGCAGCGCAAGACCCACGGCAATCGCCATCTGGGGAGCGACGTATTCCAGATACTCCCGATCGAATGTGTTGGGATCGAACTCGATGTTGGCAAAAGGGTTGAAATAGGATACCGGCATGTTGGTATCTTTGTTGAAAAGGCTATCAAGACCGGGTAACCGCGAAGAACCACCACTGAGAAGTATCTGTCCTATAGTTTCATCCGGATAGGTAGCATAGAAGAAGTCGATAGCCCGCTTGACCTCTGTCGACCAGTTGGTTGGCAGCTGCCACAAAAGCATCACCACCAGCACAG
>JBKHJD010000158.1:0-5379 GCA_046538315.1 Syntrophobacteria bacterium | reverse complement strand
AGCCGAGCCTCTGGCAGAAAGCGAAGTGTTTCCATCAATGGTCGTCCAGATGATATCTGTGGGCGAGGCCACGGGTGCTCTGGATACCATGCTGGGCAAGATTGCCGACTTCTATGACGACGAAGTAGATGCTGCTGTGGAGGCGCTTACCTCCATGCTTGAGCCTTTCATGATGGTCTTTCTGGGGGGTACCATCGGCGGCCTGGTGATTTCGATGTATCTTCCCATTTTTCAAATGGCCGGAGCGGTGGGCGGCTGATCGACCATGGACGGACATCAAAAGGATTCGCCAGAGAGCAAGAGTCTGCTGAGGAAGATAAAGTGGCTGATGTTCCTCAGACTGCTCTTTGCCACTTTTCTCCTCATTGCAACCGCAATTGTTCAAGCGAAGTCCTACCGGTACTTCTTCAATACCTCGCCGATTGCTTTCTATGTTCTCACCGCCGTCATATATTTTCTGACCCTTTGCTACGGCCTGCTGCTGAAGCGAATCAAGAACTACGGTCTCTTTGCCTATGTGCAGCTTCTCTTCGATGTAGTTTTTGTGACGGCGCTGATTTATGTGACCGGCGGCATCGAGAGCATATTTTCCTTCATGTATATTCTGACCATCATTACCGCTGCCATCATGCTCTACCGCCGTGGCGGCCTGCTCATCGCTTCTGCCAGTAGCATCTGTTACGGCTGTCTTTTGGATCTCCAGTATTTTGGCATGATCCATCCATTCTATACGTGGGCATCCAAGCTGGTGACCTACAGCATCGGCTACTATTTCTACACTCTGCTCATGAACATAACGGCTTTTTACGTGGTGGCATTCTTGAGCAGCTACCTGGCTGAGGAGACGCGACGAAGCAGCATGAAGCTCAAGGCCAAACAGTACGACCTGGATCAACTGGAACTGCTCAACCGCAATATTGTCCAGAGTGTGAACAGCGGACTCATCACGCTGAACAATGCTCTGACAATCACCTATGTCAACCAGGCGGCCGAGAAAATTTCTGGATTCAGCCGTCAAGAGCTGGAGGGACGTTATATCGGAGATATTTTTACGCAGATCACTCCATATCTAAAACGTGACATACAGAGAGCCGAGAAGGAGAAAGGTCATGTGTTGGAGCGCAATGATATGACCTTCGAACGCCGCGACGGCACCAGGCTCTACCTGGGCTTTTCCCAATCGCTGTTAAGGGACCCGGACGGAAACGAATTCGGTCTGATCCTGATCTTTCAGGATCTGACTGAATTCCGCCAGATGGAGGAGCAGGTGCGCAGGATGGACCGGCTGGCGGTGGCAGGGGAACTTGCCGCCGGCATAGCCCACGAGATCAAAAATCCCCTTGCATCACTGAGCGGCTCACTCCAGATGCTCAAGGGCGAATTGGATCTCAGTCCCGTACACACGCGGCTTATGGATATTACATTACGGGAGGCGGAGCGGCTCAATACACTGGTGAATGAATTTCTTCTTTTTTCCCGGTCTTCAAAGAAAGTGGTTCGATGGGTGGAGGTAAATGAGGTCATCAACAATACCCTGGAGCTGTTGAGAAACAGTCGAGAGGTGTCGCGGCGCATAGAGATCGACAAGAAGCTTACCGAAAATATCTGGATTCTGATCGATGTGCAACAGCTCCAGCAAGTGATCTGGAACCTGGTGCTCAATGCGGTCGAAGAGATGGAAAATGATGGACGCCTCTCCATTACCACCGCCATCCGTTCGGAAGACATAGTCGGAAATGGCCAGAAGAAGCTGGCCGAGATTTCCATCTCAGACACAGGTCCCGGCATTTTTCCAGAAGAACAGATGAAGGTCTTTGACCCGTTCTTTACGACCAAGGAAGCAGGGACCGGTCTGGGCCTTACCATCGTTCACCGGATTGTGGAAAATTACGGCGGAAAGATCTTCCTCCAGAGCGATCCTTGCACGGGCACCACCTTTACCCTCTACTTCCCGCTGGCAGATAACGGTCCACAGAACAAATCCCCCGGCCCACCTCAGTGCTTGACTCAACAGGGTAAATGATTTAAGGTGAAATCTTTTAAGATCGCGGGCCTACAGGACCGTCACGTCCAGCCGGTGACAGCGGTCTCAGCCGTCTTTCTCTGGGGGGGCACAGCAAGGTTCATATTATCACAGAAGGCCACGGCCGGATTGCAACGGACAGAGGCTGTGCATTGTGCATATTGAAAAGATGCGCCTGGGCGCGAGAGGCATGAATATGAGTGAAGAAAGTCAAGTGCTTCGTCAACGCCGGGAAAAGGCGCAGTCTCTCCTCAACGCGGGTGTTGAACTGTATCCGAACAACTTCCGATGCCAGGATCACCTGGCAGATATCACGCAGCATTGCAGACATTTCGATGAAGAGGCCTTTTCCAAAGAAACGAGAGTTTGGGTCTGCTCCGGCCGGATCATGTCGCTTCGTTCTTTCGGGCGGGCCACCTTCCTGCACCTGAAGGATGCCACTGGCAAGCTACAGGTGTACGTAAAGAAAGAGATCGTTGGTCAGGACGGCTACCGGATCTTCAAGAAGCTCGACATCGGCGACGTGGTGGGAGTCACGGGTACCGCCTTTCGGACCCGCACCGGTGAGCTCACCCTTCTGGCCCAGGAGCTCAAGCTTCTGACCAAGAGTCTGCGGCCCTTACCGGAAAAGTTCCATGGCCTCCGGGACGTCGAAAGCAGGTATCGGCAGCGGTATGTGGATCTGATCGTTAATGACGGCGTCCGGGAAATTTTCGTAAAGAGGGCGAGGATCATCCAGGAGGTGCGGGAATTTCTCATGGGCCATGGCTACCTGGAGGTGGAAACGCCCATGATGCAACCCATCCCTGGCGGCGCCATCGCGCGCCCCTTCAAGACCTTCCATAATGTGCTGGGTATTGACCTGTACCTGCGCATCGCGCCGGAACTGTATCTAAAGCGTCTCCTGGTGGGCGGATTCGACCGGGTATTTGAAATCAATCGCAATTTCCGCAACGAGGGAATCTCCATTCAGCACAATCCTGAATTCACCATGCTGGAGTTTTACCAGGCCTATGCGACTTTTGAAGACCTGATGCCGTTCACCGAAGAGATGATCTGCTCGGTGGCCGAGAAGGTAGTCGGAAGCCTTACCCTCCCGTATCAGGGGAAAGCAATTGATTTGACCCCGCCCTGGGAGCGGTACCGGCTAGAAGAGGCACTTGTCACCCTCGGCGGTCTGGATCCGGTCGAGCTGCAAGATGAGCAACGGCTTCGGGCCCGGGCGGAGAGCTGGGGGATCTCCACCACCGGGCAGGGACAGGGGAGGATACTTACCAGGCTGTTTGATGTGCTGGTTGAGCCGAAAATAGAACGTCCCACCTTCATTACCCACTATCCGCTGGAGGTTTCGCCGCTTTCCCGGCGCAATCAGGAAGATCCTTCTCTAGCCGATCGATTCGAGCTCTTCATAGGCGGTCGTGAAATCGCCAACGGCTTCTCGGAACTCAACGATCCCATGGAGCAGGAAGAGCGATTCCGCCAACAAGTAGCAGCACGTCAGGCCGGTGACGAAGAGGCACACTTTATGGACCAGGATTACCTTCGGGCTCTGGAATATGGAATGCCGCCCGCAGCGGGTGAGGGCATAGGTATTGATCGACTGGTTATGCTGTTCACAGACCTGGCCTCCATCCGGGAGGTCATTTTGTTTCCACATCTCAGGCCAGAGCGTGACTAGGCAGGAAACTCTATATCATTTCCGGTATGTCCTATGAACTGTTCATCGGCCTTCGCTATCTGAAGGCCAAACGAAAACAGACCTTCATTTCCCTCATTACCCTCATTTCCATTGCCGGGATCATGGTTGGAGTAACCGCCCTGATCGTGGTTCTCGCAGTGATGAACGGGTTCAAGGAAGACCTTCGCGAAAAGATTCTCGGGGTGACTTCTCACGTGGTGATCTCTCGATTCGATGGAAGTATTGCTCAATACCGCCAGGTGTGTTCACAGGTGGAAAAGATGGAAGGTGTTACCGCCGCCACCCCTTTCATCTACACCCAGGTTATGCTCAAGACACCTCAGGCCCTGTCGGGCGCTGCAGTAAGAGGCATTGAACCGGAGAGTGCGGTCAAGGTCATCAGCCTGGCAAAGAACCTGCGGGCCGGGAGTCTCGAGAAACTGGAACCAGAGGCTGGGCCGTCCGACGGGGGAGCTGTACCTGGTATCATCCTCGGAAAGGAACTGGCGAAGAATCTAGGGGCGGCAAGAAATGAGACAGTAACGGTAATATCTCCCCTGGGTCGGCTTACTCCCCTGGGAGAAGTGCCGAGAAGCCAGAGCTTTCAGGTGGCGGGAATATTTGAATCCGGGATGTACGAGTACGACTCCACCCTGGCCTACGTGTCACTGCGGAGCGCTCAGCGCTTTCTGGGCATGGGAGATCGAGTTACCGGCATAGAGGTCAGGGTGGATGATATTTATGAGGCGGACCAGGTAGCCCGGGGCGTTGCCAGGACCCTGGGCGGTTACCCATACTTGAGCAGGGATTGGATGGAAATGAACAGAAACCTCTTCTCCGCTTTGAAACTGGAAAAGATTGTGATGTTCATTATCCTTACTCTGATCATTCTGGTAGCCTCCTTCAATATCATCAGCACCCTGATCATGATGGTTATGGAGAAGACCCGTGATATTGCCATCCTCAAATCCATGGGTGCTACCCGCAGGAGCATCATGAAGATATTCATGATCCAGGGCGGGGTTATTGGGCTGGTGGGGATGCTTCTCGGCCTTTTGGGCGGCTATACCCTGTGCAGGCTTCTAGCTACCTACAAGTTCATCGAGCTGCCTCGAGATGTTTACTACATTTCCACATTGCCGGTGAAGATGGATCCCGTTGATGTGACTCTGATCGCCGTAGCGGCTGTAGCCATCAGCCTGGCCGCCACCGTATACCCGGCCTGGCAGGGCTCACGACTTGACCCGGCGGAGGCCATCCGTTATGAATAGCGCCGGTCCTTTGCTCCGGGTACAGGGACTCCATAAACATTTTGGCAGCGGTGCAGGCCGGGTCCAGGTGTTGCTTGGCGTCGATTTCACCATGGGCGTGCAGGAGACCGTTGCAGTAGTAGGGGCTTCCGGGGTAGGAAAGTCCACGCTGCTTCATATTCTGGGAACCCTGGAGCGTCCCAGTGCCGGATGCGTCTACTACGAAGGCGAGAACGTGTTCAGCTTCACCGAACAGCAGCTGGCAGCCTTCCGGAACCGTACAATTGGTTTTGTCTTCCAGTTTCACCATCTGCTGTCTGAATTTACCGCTCTGGAGAACACCATGTTGCCGGCTCTTATAGGAGGCAAGAGCAAGAAAGAGGCACTGGAACGTGCGATTTTCATCCTTGGACAGGTAGGCCTGGGCC
>JBKHJD010000157.1:0-5389 GCA_046538315.1 Syntrophobacteria bacterium | reverse complement strand
GGCCATAGCAGTGGAGTATGCGAACCGGGGCATGGATGTGCTGGAGAAGGAAAATCGCATCCGGGAAGAGATCAAAGAGGGAAGCACCCTGAGCAAGGTGACCGAACTGATGCGCTGGGAGAAAAAGTAAGGATGTGCAGCGCAAAAAGACTCCTGTTGGCATGAAGATCGCCGTAGTTGGACCGGGAGCCATCGGCTCCTTGATTGCTGCGTACCTGGCCAGTGCCGGAGAAGATCTCTGGCTCCTGGATTATCGGAGCGAACGAGCAGCTTTGCTCCGGGAAACTGGAATCGCCGTTGCTGGAGAAAGGGGACGGTTCCACGCCCCCGTGAGGGCGACGGCAGACCCTCTAGAGGTCGGGTCAGCAGAGATCCTTATCCTGTGCGTCAAGGCAGGGGATACCTCGGAAGCGGCTGGCAGGCTCCAGGGGGCTGTTTCTTCGCAAAGCCACATCCTGACCCTGCAAAACGGCCTCGGCAATATAGAAAAGCTCGGCGAACTCTTCGGCAGTGATCGCGTTTTCGCCGGGGTTACCTCGCACGGTGCCACCCTGCTGGAGGTGGGCAACGTTCGCCACGCTGGCTACGGTGAGATATGGATGGGGAAAGCGGGCGAAGCCGGCCCTCAACCGGCAAGCGAAACCAGGCTCCAGGATCTGGCGGCCAGCCTGAACCGGGCCGGATTACAGGCGCACATCGTTGACGATATCCAGCTGCTCGTGTGGCGCAAGCTGGTGATAAATGTCGGCATAAACGCCCTTACCGCCGTACTCGGGGTGCCCAACGGCGAGCTTGTTGCCGTTTCCGAGTGTCGGAAGGTGATCCACAGAGCGGTAACAGAAGCCGTGGACGTTGCACAACTCTGCGGCATTTCTCTGCGAAGTTCGGATGAGATCGAGAGAGTCGAGGAGGTGTGTCGTTCCACCGCCGCCAATATCTCTTCCATGCTCCAGGACATCAGGCGGCAGAAAAACACGGAGATCGATCAGATCAACGGAGCGGTGGTCCGAATAGCCGCCGGCCACGACCTAGATTGCCCCGTCAACGAAGTGCTCACCGCACTGGTCAAGAGCCTCGAGGCAGGCTACAGCACCTGCTGATTTTTTCCCCTTGCTCCGGCTGCTCCGCTGGCTACCCGGTCAAACTCCGGAGGACATAGCAATCGCTTTACGGCCGCGGCGACGGATTCAGGGTCCAGACCCTGGAGGCGGTAGAGGTCATCAGGTTTTCCGGAAGTAGAATAACTGCTAAGGCCCAGTCTGGTGAAGCGGCAGCTAACTCCCTCCTCCGCCAAGACGTTGCTCACCATGACACCCAGGCCGCTGTTGAGATTGTGATCCTCCACGGTGACCACCAGTCCTGTCCGGGCTGCCTCGAGGATGGCTTTCCTGTCCAACGGCTTTATTGAGGCCATATTGAGAACACCAAGGCGTAATCCCTCCCGCCGCTTTAAAAGCGTCTGCGCCTCGAGGACGCGGTGGAGGCACGCCCCGTAAGTTATCAAAACGCCGTCGGTGCCCTTGCGGATCCAATCGGCGCGACCGGGCACGAACCGGTAGTCGCCGGCGAACAGCGGCTGGCCATTCTCATCAGTGATCACCGGGCACTTGGAACGTCCCATGGCCACAAAGTGATTGCCCGGGTTGGAGGCGATGTAGCGAATGAGTCGATCCGTTTGATTGGGATCCGCAGGAACAAAAATGGCGAAAGAGAACAGGTTGTTCAGCAAACCAATGTAGTCGATACACTGGTGGGTCATGCCGTCTTCACCCACGTCTATACCGCAATGGGTTGAGACCACTTTCAGGTGGGTCTGATTGATGTCATTGAGACGCTGCTGGTTGTAAACTTCGCAGACGGCAAAGGTCCCAAAAGTGCTGAAAAAAGTGGCAAAGCCCTCACAGCTGATGGCACCGGCCATGGTCGCGGTGTGATGCTCCTGAATCCCGGCCTCATAGAATGCCGCCGGCGATTCCCGGTGCAGGCCGTCCATTTTGACCGACGTCTCGAGGTCACAGCTGAAGCCCAGCACTTTGGGACCGTCGTTGCCGTGGTTGTTGAGGCGGGCCAGATTTGCCAGGGCCGCACCGAAGGCCGAGCGGTTGTCGGTGAGCTTGTCCGGCGGGTAGGTGATGGGGACGCCGCAGTCGATCTCAGGGTATGCCACCGGCGGGCAAACGGCCGGGGTCAGCTGGGAGTACTGCCTGCGCGTAGCAAGCAGCCGCCGTACTCCGGTATTTCCCCCCAGCTCCTCGAGTGCCGCCTCGGCCTGCTCAGCCGTCAGGGCGCAGCCGTGGTACTTTGCATTGTTCTCCATGAAGGAGATCCCCTTGCCCATGACGGTGCGGGCCACAACTACCGTGGGATTCTCCGGTCTGGGGACCTGATTGGTAAGGGCCTGGCGCAAGGCGGCGTACACGGCGCGGAAGTCATGGCCATCCGGCAAGCGTATCACATTCCAGCAGCTTGCCGCATACTCTGACGCCACATTCTGGGGCATCACCGAACGGGTATCGCCGCCGATCTGCAAGTAGTTACGATCCACGATGGCCACCAGATTGTTCAGCCTGTACTTTACCGCGAAACGCCTGGCCTCAGATACCTGCCCTTTCTGCTGTTCCCCGTCCCCCATCAGTACCAGGACCCGGTTGTCCCGGCTTTTCACCTTCAGAGCCAGAGCCATGGCCGCACCGGCCGAAAGCCCCTGTCCCAGATTACCGGTGTTCCATTCCACCCCGGGCACACAGCGCTCCACATGGCCGCTCAGAGCTGAACCAGCGCGGCGAAATTCCATGAGGAATTGCTCCTCGGCGATGTAGCCCCATTCGCACAGGACACTGTAGATGGCCGGAGAGACATGACCCATGCTCACTACCATCCGGTCCCTCTCCGGCCAAGCGGGGTCATGGGGATCATGGCGGATGCCGCTATAAGCGACCAGCAGCAGGTGGAGAGATGAGAGCGAACCTCCGGGATGGCCGCTGCCTGCGAGGGTGGTGCTGAGGATGATGCGTCGGGCACAACGCTGCCACATCTCCTGCAGCGAAGAGACTTGTTTCTGCGAGAGCTCTGGCTGAGAAAGCGGAACGTGGAGCATACCCATCACCTCGTAGTTGAATGGGAAAGCGTCAAGGAGGATCAGCCGGATATGGTCACCGTGAAGGTGAGTTGGACCGGCACGTTCCTTCAGGGGCGCTTTATTCTGGATGGTCTCTCTGAAACAAACCCAGTTGCCTGGTGGTAAACCTGCTGGATCAATAAAGAACAAGTTGGTGCACACCGGAGGTGCCGCAACTCGTTATCTGCCTGTGGTTGGGACGGGCGCTACGGTAGCAGCCAGCCGGTTGGTTGTCAATACCGCAGGCAGGGCAGTGATCTTTTTCTTGCGGCCTTGTGAATGAATTCTGTATAATTCCAGCGTATTTTTCTTTTTATTTCCTGCGAAATCTCACAGTATGATGCTTCGCCTGCGGGTAATGACCTTCAATCTCCGCTTTGAAAACGATTTCGACGGAGAGAATCACTGGAATAACCGCCGGGATTTGCTCGTTAGGACTATTCTGAAATACCGCCCGCATGTGGTGGGGACTCAGGAAGGTAAACCCTCGCAGCTCAGATTTCTGAGCGAAAATCTTGATGGCTACCGAATCTCAGCCACCTCACGGCACTGGGACGAGTACTGCCAGTATCCTACATTGTACTACCTGGATGAGTTCTTCAGCCTGGCAGAGGACGGTGAATTCTGGCTCTCTAAAACTCCCGAAATCCATCTCAGCAAGGATTGGGATTCGGCCTTTCCGCGGATGATGAGTTTTGCGCTTTTGCAGGTGCGAAATACCAGCCTGCGCCTGTGGTTTTCGGTGACGCACCTTGATCACGTCTCGCAACGAGCACGCATCGAAGGGGCGAGAATGCTCGGCCATTGGGCGGCTAACCGGGAAGGGCCGACCATACTGGCGGGTGATTTCAACGATTTTCCAGGCTCTGAAGTACATCGCATTCTCACCGGGGCCCGGGGACTTTTTGCGGATAGCTGGGAAACTCTGGGCAAGAGGGAAGATGAGCGAAGCTATACCCATCACGCATTTACAGGCATACCGTGCAAGGGGCGAATAGACTGGATTTTGGCCGATCCCGATATTCGAGTACTGGATGCGGGGATAGTCTTCGATCATGAAGGCGACCGCTACCCCTCAGATCATTTTCCCTACTGGGTGGATTTGGAGCTTGCCTGATACCTGCCTGCGGCTGCCCTGCGCGGCTTGCTCCCTGTTCTGGCTGAGGAGGGGTCTTTGGTTGCCTGGCGAGGGAGTGTTCGAAAATGCTAACAGCGAGCGTGGTCACCACCCCGCTTCAGAGGCGGGACTGCGGGGTTAGCGAGCGAATCCCGTCACAATGGAAACTTTGCGTAAAGGTCGAAGATTCGCTGCAGCTGGGCTTCGGTGAGTTCGCTCCAGGCGCCGCCGGGGGCTTGGGCAAGACCCTCAGAGACAAGGCACAACTGCTCTCGCACAAGGGCGTGCGGAGATGATCGTCTCGTTTCATCCCCATGTCCCGGCGGAGGTTGATCTTCGCCTCGGTACCTGCACATGCAGCGCACCCGAGACTATCCGGCTTCTCCGGCAAGCCCGGGGAGTAATTGTTCCCCAGAGCTGCAAGGCTGAACACTACTGGATCTTCAAGCAGTACTGTCCGAACGTCTTCCCCAACTATGACTGGCGTTACGGTTTCGAGGGAAAGTGCGGCAACGCCCGCCTGTTCGGCCGATTTGGCGCCCCGCATCCCTCAAGCCGGTGCTTCCGGACGCTGGCCCAATTCCGCGCGCGGGTGGGGTTGATGGACCTGGGGCAACTCTTTGCCGGCCCTGTGGTGATCAAGCCGGATCGGGCTGGAGGTGGCTACCTGGTGCGTCTGATCAAGGGGCGAGATGACCTGACGCGAGTGTTTCAGGAGCTGAATAGAGAAGAACAGAAAGGAGAATCTGGTTTTATTGTCCAACAATACTACCCGACCGAATCCCGGGATTTGCGCGTGGTGGTCATCGGGAACCGCCTGTTTTCATACTGGCGATGCCAGAAAGAACCCGGAGAGTTTCGCACCAATCTCGGCTGCGGCGGCTGCATCGTCCTGGAAGGATGGCCTGAACAGCAGCGCTCGGGTTGCAGGGCGGTTCGTGGGTTTTGCCAGGAGACCGGCTTGAACCTTGCCGCCTTTGATCTTATCTTTCCCGCTGACGGCAAAGTTCCAGGGCCGCTTTTCCTGGAAATAAACTTTTGTTTCGGTCGTCGAGGAATCGGCGGAACGCCACTTTTCAGGGAGTTTTTGTTGCATGCGGTGGAAAGCTGGCGGAAGACCATCTAGCTCACCGGCGTGCCCGGCAGGTTGATAC